>NZ_JAWLHP010000002.1:0-84134 GCF_041690275.1 Thioalkalivibrio sp. | reverse complement strand
GGTTGCGTCCCCAAAGGGCCCTATCGCGGCCAGAGGCCGCTCCCACGTAGCCGCGGGATAGAATGGGGCCTCATTCGCTTCGGAGCGCAATGATGGCCACCAACGACTACCGTAACGAACACGACAGCATGGGGCCGGTCCGGATCCCGGCCGATGCCCCCTGGGGCCCCCAGACCCAGCGGGCCGTGGACAACTTCCGGATCGCTCAGCGGCCGCTGCCGGAGGCCTTCATCCGCGCACTGGCCCAGATCAAGGCGGCCTGTGCCGAGGTGAACCGCGAACTTGGGGGACTGACGGCCGAACAGGCGGCGGCGATCGTCGCGGCGGCCGACGCGATCGCCCTCGGGCAACACCGCGAGGCCTTTCCGGTCGATGTCTATCAGACCGGCTCCGGCACCAGCACCAACATGAACGTGAACGAGGTGATCGCCCATCTCGCCGCCGCGGCCGGCAGCCCCGTTCACCCGAACGACCACGTGAACCGCGGCCAGAGTTCCAACGATGTGATCCCGACCGCGATCCACGTGGCCGCGACGATGGAACTGGAACAGCAGCTGCGACCGGCACTGCGCCACCTGATCGCGGTGATCGCCCGCCGGGAACGCGAGCTCGGGGACGTGGTGAAGACCGGGCGCACACACCTGATGGATGCGATGCCGATCCGGCTCGACCAGGAACTCTCCGGATGGCGCACGCAGCTCGAACTCGGCGAGGCCCGGCTGGACGAACTGCGGCGGCGCCTGTGCAAGCTCGCGATCGGCGGGACGGCGGTCGGTACCGGCGTCAACGCACCGGAGGGCTTCGGCGAGCGCGTGGCCCGGCGCCTCTCCGAACGGCTGGAACTTCCCTTCGTACGCCAGGCGAACGGCTTTGCCGCGCTGGCGAGCCAGGACACGGCGGCTGAGCTTTCCGGCCAGCTGCGGACCCTTGCAACCACGCTGCTGAAGATCGCCAACGATCTGCGCTGGATGAACTCGGGCCCGCTGACGGGACTGGCCGAGATCAGTCTTCCGGCACTGCAGCCGGGCAGCTCGATCATGCCCGGCAAGGTGAACCCGGTGATACCGGAGGCCGTGGCGATGGCCTGCGTGCAGGTGACGGGCCTGGATGCCGCGATCGGCAGCGCCGCGCAGTCGGGCAGTTTTCAGCTGAACGTGATGCTGCCGCTGATTGCCGACGACCTGTTGACCCAGATCGCGCTGCTGGCCGCGTCGATGAACCACCTGGCCGACCGTGCGATCGCGGATTTCACCGTGAACCGCGCGCGCCTGGAAGAGGCGCTGGCACGTAACCCGATCCTGGTGACCTCCCTGAATGCCGAGATCGGCTACGAGGCCGGTGCCGAGATCGCCAAGCTGGCCTACCGGACCGGGCGTCCGATCCTCGACGTCGCCGCGGAGCAGACCGGGATCGAGCGCGAGCGGCTGGCGGCGCTGCTGGATCCGATGGGGCTTACCGGGCCGCGGTGAGGGCCGGGCGCCCCGTCGCCGGTCTTCCCGAGAAGGGGGTGGAGGCGGGTCAGGTACGGACCATCAGGGGGTGCCTGCGGGATCCGGCGTCCCGGCGGTTCGCTCCGCTCCGTGGATGCGCTCGCGCAGCCGCTGGAAGAGTACGTAGAGCATCGGGATCAGGAATACGCCAACGAGAGCCGCTGCAAGCATGCCACCGAAGACCGCCGTACCCACGCCCCGCTGGCTGGCCTCGCCGGCGCCGGTGGCGGTGATCAGCGGCACCAGCCCCATGATGAAGGCGAAGCTGGTCATCAATACCGCGCGGATCCGGAGTCGGGCCCCGTTGGTTGCCGCGTCGAGGATGGGCACACCCTGGCGTCGCTCCTCCATCGAGAACTCCACGATCAGGATCGCGTTCTTCGCCGCCAGGCCGATCAGCACCACGATCCCGATCTGCGCGTAGAGATCGTTCGAGAGCCCCGTGACCCACAGCGCCAGCATCGCACCGACGACCGCGACCACCACGGACAGGAGCACGGCAGCCGGCATGGACCAGCTCTCGTACAGCGCGACCAGGAAGAGATAGGCGAAGAGCACCGCCAGCGCGAGCACGACCACCGTCTGGCCGCCGGCCTGTTTCTCCTGCAGCGCGGTGCCGGTCCACTCGAAGCCGAAGCCGGCGGGGAGGGTCTCGGCGGACACCTCTTCCATCGCCGCCAGCCCGTCGCCTGAACTGCGTCCCGGAGCGGGTCCGCCACTGATGGTGACGCTGCGATAGTTGTTGTAGCGCTGCAGCGACTGGGGTCCGAGAATCAGTTCCGGCTCCACCAGTGCGCGCAATGCGACCATCTCGCCGTCGCGATTGCGGACGTGAATGCGGGAGATATCGTCGATGCGCTCGCGATCCTCCGCTTCACCCTGAACGTTCACCTGCCAGACGCGGCCGAACCGGTTGATGTCGTTCACATAGGCGCCGCCGAGCGTGGCCTGCAGCGCGGAGAAGATGTCTCCGATCTGCACACCGAGGGCCTGTGCCTTGTCGCGGTCGATGTGCAGGTAGATCTGCGGATTGTCCGTCGCCCACGTGGAGTAGACGGCGCCGAGATCGGGGTGCTGGTTGGCGGCGAAGACCAGCGCGCGCATCGTGGCGGCGAGCTCTTCCGGCGGCCGCCCCTGAAGGTCCTGCAGCTGGAGTTCGAATCCGCCGCCGGTCCCGAGGCCGACCACGGGGGGCAGGTTGAACGGCATCACCCGGGCACCGGGAAGGGCATTGCCCTGTACCGCTAGCCGGCGGATTGCCGCGTCCACCTTCAGATCGTCCGTGGTGCGCTCGGAGTAGGGCTTCAGCCGACCGATCAGGAAGGCGCTGTTCGGCTGCACCGCACTGTCGAGGATGCTGAAGCCGACGACCGACAGCACATCCTCCACCGCCGGGTCCTCCGCGGCGATCGCCTCCACCTGCTTGACCACCTCGAGGGTGCGACTCACCGAGGCACCCTGCGGTAGCTGGATCTCGGCCATGTAGGCCCCCTGGTCCTCCTCTGGCAGAAAGCCGGTCGGGGTGGCCTTGAACAGGCCGAAGCTGCCGAAACCCAGCACCAGCACGATTACGCCGGCAATGGCGGAGATACGCACGAGACGGGCCACCACCGACGCGTAGCCGTCGCGCACGCGGTCGATCCCGCCGAGCACGTAGCGCATCGGGCCGCGCCGGTGCTGCGCGGGTTTCAGCAGCAGTGCGCTCAGGGCGGGGGAGAGGGTCAGTGCGTTCACCGCGGAGATCACCATCGCGAACGCGATCACCGCGGCGAACTGCTGGAACATCTGCCCGGTGATCCCGGGAATGAAGGCCACCGGCACGAACACCGAGAGCAGCACCAGCGTGATTGCGAGAATCGGGCCCGTGATCTGGGTCATCGCCTTCCTCGCGGCCTCCCGCGGCGCCAGACCCTCCTCCTCCATGATCCGCTCGATGTTCTCCACGACCACAATCGCATCGTCCACGACGATACCAATCGCGAGCACGACCGCGAGCAGCGAGATCGTGTTGATCGAGAAGCCCAGCATCAGCAGAAAGGCGAAGGTGCCGATCAGTGCCACCGGCACCGCGATCATCGGGATCAGCGTGGCCCGCAGACTTCCGAGGAACAGAAAGACCACCAGCACCACCAGCACGAAGGCCTCGAACAGGGTGTGGACGACCTTTTCCAGGCTCGCGCTGACGAATTCCGAGGTATCGTAGACCACGCGGTAGTCAATGTCCTCGGGGAAACGCTCGGCGAGATCCTCCATCGCGGCGCGCACGCCCTCGGCGACTGCCAGGGCGTTTGCCCCGGGCGCCTGGTAGATCCCGATCCCGGCGGTGTCGCTGCCGTTCAGACGTGCCACCGCGTCGGAGCTCTTCGCACCCAACTCCACCCGGCCAAGGTCCCGCACCCGCACGGTGGAGCCGTCGGGGTTCGCGCGGACCACGATCTCCTCGAATTCCTCCACCTCCGACAGGCGTCCACGGGTCTGCAGGGTGATCTGGAACTGGGCGTCCTCGCTCATCGGCTGCGCGCCGATGCGGCCGACCGCCGCCTGCACATTCTGGGCACGGATCGCCTGCACCACGTCCGTGGGCGTCAGGCCGAGCGCGGTCAGGCGCTCGGTGCTGAGCCAGATGCGCATGCTGTAGTCCTGTACCCCGAACAGCGAGACCTCGCCAACGCCGGGCACGCGCGCGAGCGTGTCGAGCAGATTGATGGTCGCGTAGTTGCTCAGGAACAGGCCGTCGTAGGTCTGCTCCGGCGAGTGCAGGGCCACCAGCTGCAGCAGCGCCGAGGACTTCTTGCGTACCGTCAGGCCCTGACGCTTCACCTCCTCCGGGAGTTGTGCCTCGGCCAGCGCCACGCGGTTCTGTACGTTCACGGTGTTGATGTCCGGATCGGTACCCAGCTCGAAGGTCACGGTCAGCGAATAGAAGCCGGCGTTGGTCGCCGTGGACTTCATGTAGAGCATGTTGTCCACGCCGTTCACCTTGCCCTCGACGGGCTGGGCGATGGTGGACTCCACGACCTCGGCGCTGGCGCCCGGATAGAAGCCGGAGACCTGTACCTGCGGTGGCACGATGTCGGGAAACTGCGCGACCGGGAGACGGGTGAGGGCAATCAGACCCGCGAGCGTGATCAGTACCGAGATCACGATCGCCAGCCGCGGCCGGTCGATGAAGAGGTGCGAGAACATCGCGTCTCAGTCCGATGTCGGTGGCTGCCAGGGCGTCGCGGTGACGCTCTGCCCGGGTCGCACCTTCTGCACACCCTCCACCACCACCCGGTCGCCTTCCGACAGCCCCGACTGCACGACCACGCGACCGTCGACCTGCTGGCCGGTGGTGACCCGCCGCACCGCTACCTGCTGCTGGTCGTCCACGACCAGCACGAACAGGCCCATCTGGTCCATCTGCAGCGAAGACTGGGGGACCAGCAATGCCGTCTGCGGTTCTCCGATTTCCAGGATGACGGTGGCGAACTGGCCCGGCACCAGAAGCCCGTCCGGATTCGGCAGGCGGGATCGCACCAGCACGGAGTCGGTGCCGGGGTCCACGGTGACGTCGACGAAATCCACTTGTCCGTCTTCACCGTAGCGGCTTCCGTCAGCGAGCCGCAGGTGGACCGTGACCGCGGCCGGATCGCCCCCGCGATCGAGCACCGCCCTGCGGTACTCCAGCAGTTCCTGCTGGGGCAGGGGAAGTTGCACGTCGATCGGATCCCGCTGCACCACGGTCGCCAGCGCGCCGGCCTCGGGGCCGACCAGATTGCCGACCGTGTACCGCGAAAGCCCGATGCGGCCGTCGATGGGCGCGCTTATTTCGGTGTATTCGAGATTGAGACGGGCTTCCTGCAGCACGGCCTCGGCCTGCGCGATGCCGGCGCGCGCGACGGACTCCGCCGCCCGCAGCTCGTCGACGCGTGCGCGGGCGATGTCATTGTTGACCAGGAGCTCCTCGCCGCGGCGCAACTGCGCCTGCGCATTCTCGTATTCGGCGCGCGCCCGTTCGAGATCGGCCTCGCGCTGCGCGAAGGCGGCCTCGTAGGCGTCGGACTCGATCCGGAACAGCGGCTCGCCGGCGGTCACGGTCTCGCCCTCGACGAACAAACGTTCCTCGAGGAATCCGCGGACGCGGGCAAGGATCTCGACCCGCTCGGCCGCGGTGACGCGCCCGACGAACTCACGGGTTTCCGTGACCGGCTCGGTCTTGAGTTGCACGACCGTGACGGCTGGCGGTGGAGCCCCCTGCGTCTCGGACGGATCCTCCGCGCCGCAGGCGCTGAGAAGGATCGCGGCACCACCCAGGACGACCCCGCGGAGCATGACCCCGGTACGCCCCGCCTGCAGACGCCCACCCCTCTTGCCCCGCATCGGCTGCAACTCCCCCTGCGCCGTTTCCGGTTGCAATCAGCGCCCGGGCGCAAACGGGCGCTTCTGACTTTAAACCTAGACTGCGAGTTGCCGCAACACGTAGGGAAGGATCCCGCCGTGACGGAAGTAGTCGATCTCCTGGGGCGTGTCGAGGCGAACCCGGGCCTGGAACTCGGTCACCGATCCGTCATCGCGCATCGCGCGAACGCTGACCCGGGAGGCACGGCCCTCATCGAGACCCTCGATGCTGAACACCTCGCGCCCGGTCAGACCCAGCGAAGCGGCATTCTCCCCGGGCAGGAAGGTCAGCGGGAGCACGCCCATACCGACAAGATTCGAGCGGTGGATGCGCTCGAAGCTCTCGACGATCACCGCCTTCACGCCGAGCAGCAGCGTCCCCTTCGCGGCCCAGTCCCGCGAAGAGCCGGTCCCATACTCCTTGCCGGCGATGACCACCAGGGGCACGCCTTCGTCCTGGTACTGCATTGCGGCATCATAGATCGGCATCTCGCGGCCATCCGGCAGGTGCAGGGTCACGCCGCCCTCCGTGCCGGGGGCGAGCAGGTTGCGCAGGCGCACGTTCGCGAAGGTCCCGCGCATCATCACCTCGTGGTTGCCGCGTCGGGAGCCGTAGGAGTTGAAGTCGGCTGGCTTCACGCCCTTGCTGGCCAGGTACTGGCCGGCCGGGCTTTCCGGGTGGATCGATCCGGCCGGCGAGATGTGGTCGGTGGTGACCGAATCGCCAAGCAGCGCCAGTACGCGCGCGCCCTCGATCTTGGTCAGTGGAACGGGCTCCATCGTGATGCCCTCGAAGTACGGCGGATTCCGCACGTAAGTCGATTCCTCCTGCCAGTCGAAGCGGTCTCCCTCGGGCGCGGTCAGGCGCATCCAGCGGTCCTCGCCGCGGTAGATATCCTCGTAGGTGGTCCGGAAGCTCTGCGCGTTCACGTTGCCGGTCACGCTGGCCTGGATCTCCGCGTTGCTCGGCCAGATGTCCCGCAGGTGCACCGCCTTCCCGAGGGCATCCTCGCCCAAGGGATCGTTCTGCAGGTCGATGGTGGTCGTCCCGGCCAGCGCATAGGCGACGACCAGTGGAGGGGATGCGAGGAAGTTCATGCGCACCTCCGAGTGGATGCGCCCCTCGAAATTCCGGTTCCCCGACAGGACCGAACTGACGATCAGGTCGTCCTTCAGTACCGCCTCGCTGATCGGCTCGGGCAGCGGGCCCGAGTTGCCGATGCAGGTGGTGCAGCCGTAACCGACCAGGTGGAAGCCCAGCGCCTCCAGGTCGGTCAGCAGGCCGGAATGCTGCAGGTACTCGGTGACCACCTTGGACCCTGGCGCCAGCGAGGTCTTGACCCATGGCTTCACCTTCAGGCCGCGTTCGCGGGCCTTGCGCGCGAGGAGGCCGGCGGCCAGCATCACCGAAGGGTTCGATGTGTTGGTGCAGGAAGTGATGGCCGCGATCACGATGTCCCCGTGATCGAGGGTGAAGTCCTCGCCGTTCATGGTGATGGTGGTCCGCGGCGTGGTGGCGACCGCCTGCTGCTCCACGCCGACCGCGGTATGGCCGCCCTCGGCCTCGAAGCGCTCCGCCTCCGCCGGCTCGGTCGCGGCAGAGGCCCGTTCCTTCAGAATGGTGTCGATCATGCCTGACACGCGGGTCCCCACCTCGCTCAGCCGCAGGCGGTCCTGAGGCCGCCGTGGGCCGGCCAGGCTCGGTTCCACGGTGCCGAGGTCCAGCTCCAGCACATCGGTGTAGCGGGCCTGCGGCGCTCCGTCCTCGCGCCAGAGGCCCTGCGCCCGGGCGTAGGCCTCGATCAGTTCAATGTGCTCCGGATCGCGTCCGGTCAGGCGCAGGTACTCGAGCGTTTCGCCGTCGATCGGGAAGATGCCGCAGGTGGCGCCGTATTCGGGAGCCATGTTCGCGATGGTCGCACGATCCGCCAGCGGCAGGTGCGCGAGGCCGTCGCCGAAGAACTCGACGAATTTGCCCACCACACCGTGCTTGCGCAGCATCTCCACGATCACCAGCACCAGGTCGGTGGCGGTCGCCCCCTCGGACAGGCGTCCGGAGAGTCTGAACCCGACGACCTGCGGGATCAGCATGGATATCGGCTGCCCGAGCATCGCCGCCTCGGCCTCGATGCCGCCGACCCCCCAGCCCAGCACGCCGAGCCCGTTGATCATCGTGGTGTGCGAGTCCGTCCCGACCAGGGTGTCCGGATAGGCGACGCAGCGGCCGTCAGGCTGGTCCTCGACGAACACGCTGCGGGCGAGGTACTCCAGGTTCACCTGGTGCACGATGCCGGTGTCCGGCGGCACCACCTTGAAGGTGGAGAAGGCCTGCTGGCCCCACTTCAGGAAGCTGTAGCGCTCGCGGTTGCGGGAGTACTCGAGCTCGGCATTGAGCTGCAGCGCGTTCACGCTACCGTAGGTGTCGACCTGCACCGAGTGGTCGATCACCAGTTCGGCCGGCTGCATCGGGTTGATCTTCGCCGGGTCGCCGCCGAGGGCAACCATCGCGTCCCGCATCGCGGCCAGATCCACCACCGCGGGCACGCCGGTGAAATCCTGCAGCAGCACCCGCGCGGGGCGAAAGGCGATCTCCTGCGCGGGCTCCGCCGCGGGGTCCCAGTCCAGCACCGCCTCGATGTCGCTGGCGCGCACCGTGCGGCCGTCCTCGAAGCGGAGCAGGTTCTCCAGCAGGATCTTCAGCGAGTAGGGCAGGCTCGCGGCCCGGCGGTCCTCGGTGATCGGGACGATGCCGCACTCGCGGCCGCCGGCGCTCAGGCTCCGGGTGAACTTGTCGGTGGGTGCGGTCATGGTGTCGGCTCCCGGGGGTCAGGTATTGAGTCGGTGCAGAAGGTCGCGCGCTTCCTGTATCAGCCGGTTGCGCCCGAACAGCAGTTTCCAGCGTGAACCGCCGGCCTGGCGCCAGAGCACGGCGGCGCGGATGCCGGCGAGCAGTGCGGCGCGGATGCGTGCCGCGACGTTCGGGTTGGAGAGGTGCGTCTGCTCTCCCTGCACGATGATCCGTGGGCCCAGCGGCGAGATGGTCTCCTGGTACACCTCGGCGAGCCGGGCGATCACGCTGTCGTGGGCGAGATTGAAGTACTCGACCTGTCGCTCGGCAGCCTTCAGTCCGTCACCGAGGGCGGAGAGCCTGTCCGGTCGTGCCTGCAGCTTGCGTTCGAGGAAGATCAGGCCGATTGCGTAGCGCGTGATTTCCATGTCCGGCGGTTTTCCGCCGGATTTCAGCTGCACGTCGATCCGCTCCAGCCCATTGCGCAGGTTGGCCTCCCCGCGGAAGATCTCGGAGGGTGTGTCGGCGTCGAAGGCGAACAGGCTGCCGATCATGATCTCGAACTCGTGATCGTCGCACTGGCCGCGCCAGGCGAGGTCCTTCACCAGCGAGGCGGTCTGGAAGATGGCCGCGAGGGCCAGGGCTCGGTTGTAGTCGCTGCGCTCCAAGAATCGCGTATCCCGCTGGGTGGAGGTTGCACAGGGCCGCCACTATACCGGAACTGGGTCGGCCGGCTCGCGTGACCGCGCCGCGATCACGGCTCCGCCGAGGCACTCCCTGCCGCGATAGAAGGCGATGGACTGGCCCGGCGCGACAGCGCGCTGGGGCGTCTCGAACGTGACCTCAAGCCCGGACGAGCCGGCTCCGAGGATGCGCGCGGCCTGCAGTGGCTGGCGGTGCCGGATCCGGGCCATGAGCGGCTCGCTGCATGCCGCCGGCCCGCGGATCCAGTGTGGTGCCGCGGTGGTCAGGCCGCGGCTGTACAGCAGCGGATGGTCGGCCCCCTGCGCGACGATCAGACGATTGTTCGCCGTGTCCTTGTCCACCACGTACCACGGCGACTCCGTGCCTCCGGCGACCCCGCCGATCCCGAGCCCCTGACGCTGCCCCGGAGTGTAGAACATCAGGCCCCGGTGGGTGCCCAGGTGCAGACCGTCCGGAGTGCGGATCTCCCCTTCCGGCGCGCGGAGGTACCGCGACAGGAAATCCCGGAAGCGGCGCTCTCCGATGAAGCAGATTCCAGTGCTGTCCGGGCGCGCGTAGTTGGGCAGCCCCAGTGCGCGGGCCTGCTGGCGGACGTCGGTCTTCAGCAGCGATCCCAGCGGGAAGAGCGCGGGACGCAGCTGCTCCTGGGTCAGGCGGCAGAGAAAATAGGTCTGGTCCTTGCCGGCGTCGGCGGCCAGGAGCAGGCTGGACGCATCGGCATCGTGGCGGACGTCCGCGTAATGCCCGGTGGCCACGTGATCGGCGCCAAGCCTGCGCGCATGTTCGACCAGTGCCGGGAACTTGATCTCCCGGTTGCACAGAATGTCCGGGTTCGGGGTTCGGCCCGCCTCGTACTCGGCGAGGAACAGTGCGAAGACCCGTTCCCGGTACCGGGCCGTGTAATTGGCCTTGTGCAGGGGGATGCCGAGCGTGTCCGCAACCTCCCGCGCGGCCGCCAGATCGGCCTCGGCGGCACAGTAGCCCGGCGCGTCGTCGTCCTCCCAGTTCTTCATGAACAGGCCTTCGACCCGATAGCCGGCCTCGAGCAGCCGTGCCCCTGCCAGCGCCGAGTCGACGCCTCCGGACAGGCCGAGGATGACCTTCGGGCGCCGGCTCATGTCCGATCGGGCACCAGTCCGCCGAGGCTCTCCAGAGGGAGCCGGACGCCTTCCTCGAAGCGCTGCAGGGTCCGCCGGACCAGCGGGCTGCGCAGGGTGAAACGCTCTGCCGCCTCTGCCAGGCTCAGCCAGTGGGTCGCGATGATCACCGGATCCCGGTCGACCGGCCCCGGCAGCGGTCGGGTCTCGCCGGTGAAGGCGACGCGGAGCGTCACCGCGCCATCCGGAAGCCGGAGCAGGTCGCAGCCGAGCCAGGAGGCGGGCAGGAAGTCGAGGCTGGTCTCCTCGCGCATCTCGCGCACCACGGCCTGCAACAGATCCTCGCCGGCCTCGAGATGTCCCGCCGGCTGGTTCAGCACGCGCCGCCCGCGGATCCGCTCCTCGACGAAGAGATAGCGCCCGGCGTCGGCGACCACCGCGGCAACGGTGACGTGGCAGCGCAGGCGATCGGTCATCGGCCGCTTGCCCGGACTGGCAGGATGATTTCGCTCATCCCGCCATGATAACGCGACCGCCCGGCGCCGGTGGTCCTCGCGGCCATGGCCCTGCGCCAGTCCTGACGAGGAAGATCCTCCGTGTCCAGCCAGCCGAGCGGGGCGGCGGGAGCGGCCCGGCAACGTGGCGAGCCACCGGACCCTGATCGTTTGTATAATCCGCCCGACCGTCAACTCGCCACCCCTGGAGCCACCATGGCCTACGAGCACATCAAGATCCCCCCCGACGCCGAACGGATCGGCGCTGATTCCGATGGCACGCTGCGGGTGCCGGACCGTCCGATCATCCCGTACGTGGAGGGGGACGGCATCGGCGTCGACATCACGCCAGTGATGCGCAGCGTGGTCGACGCCGCGGTGGACAGGGCCTACGGCGGCCAGCGCGGCATTGCCTGGATGGAGGTCTACGCGGGCGAGAAGGCGAACAGCGTGTACGGCGCCAATACCTGGCTGCCCGCGGAGACCCTGGATGCAGTGCGCGAGTTCGTGGTCTCGATCAAGGGCCCGCTGACCACGCCGGTCGGCGGCGGCATACGCTCCCTGAATGTCGCGCTGCGCCAGCAACTGGACCTCTACGTGTGCCTGCGGCCGGTGCGTTACTACCCCGGCACCCCGAGCCCGCTGCGGAGCCCGGAGAAGACCGACATGGTGATCTTCCGGGAGAACTCCGAGGACATCTACGCGGGGATCGAATACGAGGCGGGCACCGCCGAGGCCCGCAAGGTGATCGACTTCCTGCAGGACGAGATGGGCGTCACCAAGATCCGCTTCCCGGACACGGCAGGGATCGGCGTCAAGCCGGTCTCCAGCGAGGGGACCAAGCGCCTGGTGCGCAAGGCCATCCAGTATGCGATCGACAACGATCGCCCCTCGGTCACCCTGGTGCACAAGGGCAACATCATGAAATTCACCGAGGGGGCCTTCAAGAGCTGGGGTTACGAGCTGGCGCGGGAGGAGTTTGGAGCCGAGGAAATCGACGGCGGACCCTGGTGCAGCTTCCGGAACCCGCGCACCGGCCAGGAGGTCGTGATCAAGGACGTGATCGCCGACGCGTTTCTGCAGCAGATCCTGCTGCGTCCGGCCGACTACGACGTGATCGCGACGCTGAACCTGAACGGCGACTATATCTCCGATGCGCTGGCCGCGCAGGTCGGCGGTATCGGGATCGCGCCGGGTGCGAACCTCTCCGACACCGTTGCGATGTTCGAGGCCACCCACGGGACCGCTCCGCGCTACGCCGGACAGGACAAGGTGAACCCTGGCTCGCTGATCCTGTCTGCAGAAATGATGCTGCGTCACCTGGGCTGGGTCGAAGCAGCGGACCTGATCGTCAGGGGCATGTCGGGCGCGATCAGCGCGAAGAGGGTGACCTATGATTTCGCGCGCCTGCTCGAGGGCGTCGAACCCGTGTCCTGCTCCGGCTTCGGAGCGGCCGTTGTCGAACACATGGGCAGCTGAGTACTCGGCCCCGCCTTCGGTGACGGCCGGACTTCCGGCACGGACGGGCGATCGACACCATGAGGATGCAGAATGGGACGGAGCCGTCAAGGGGACGCGGACTACGGTATTTTTGCCCCGCCCGCGGGACTTGAAGAAGATGCGGCGTAAGATGTTGCAACGGCTGAAGGTGACGCCAGCGAGCCATGAGTGACTCGAAGCAGAAGACACAGCGGGACGAATCGATTGCGGTCGAGGAGTCCCGCCCGGAACTCAAGCCACCGCGAAGGTTCAAGGTGGTACTGATGAACGACGACTACACGCCGATGGAGTTCGTGGTGGAGGTTCTCGAGACCTTCTTCGGTATGGACCGGGAGAAGGCCACGCGGATCATGTTGCATGTGCACACACGGGGCAAGGGCGTGTGCGGCCTGTTCAGCCGCGACGTCGCCGAGACGAAGGTGGCACAGGTCAACGAATACGCCCGGCACCACCAGCATCCGCTGCTCTGCTCGATGGAGGAGGCCTGATCCCATGCTCGACCGTGAACTTGAATTCAGCCTGAACCTGGTGTTCAAGGATGCCCGGGAGAAGCGTCACGAATTCGTGACCGTGGAACACCTCCTGCTGGCGCTGATCTCGAACCCCAGCGCGGCGACCGTGCTGCGGGCCTGCGGTGCGGATCTGGACCGCCTGCGCGCGGAGCTGGATACCTGGCTGGATGCGAACACCCCCCGCATTCCGCCTCGGGACGGGCGGGAGACCCAGCCGACACTGGGCTTCCAGCGCGTGCTGCAGCGCGCCGTCTTCCACGTGCAGTCGAGCGGGCGCAAGGAGGTCAGCGGCGCCAACGTCCTGGTGGCGCTGTTCGGGGAACAGGACAGCCACGCGCTGCACCTGCTGGCGCAGCAGGACATCCAGCGACTGGACGTCGTCAACTACATCTCGCACGGGATCTCCAAGGTCCCGGACGAGGACCCCGCGCAGTCGCAGCCGGGGGGCGGCGAGCCCGGGACGGCACCGGGTTCCCAGTCCGGCGAGGACGGGGAGCCGAAGCAGAACGCACTGACGCTCTACGCCACCAACCTGAACGCCCGGGCGGCGAGGGACGAGATCGACCCGCTGATCGGCCGCGAGCACGAGATCGAGCGCACCATCCAGATCCTCTGCAGGCGGCGCAAGAACAATCCGCTGCTGGTCGGCGAGGCGGGCGTGGGCAAGACCGCGATTGCCGAGGGCCTCGCGAAGCGGATCGTGGATCACGAGGTGCCCGAGGCCATTGCGAACGGGACCGTGTACGCGCTCGACCTTGGGGCCCTGGTGGCGGGAACCAAGTACCGCGGGGACTTCGAGAAGCGTCTGAAGGGTGTGCTCGCGCAGCTGAAGCGACAGCCCGGCGCGGTCCTGTTCATCGACGAGATCCACACCATCATCGGAGCCGGCGCGGCCTCGGGCGGAGTGATGGATGCGTCGAACCTGATCAAGCCGATGCTGGCGAGCGGCGAACTGAAGTGCATCGGGTCCACCACCTACCAGGAATACCGGGGCATCTTCGAGAAGGACCGGGCGCTCGCACGGCGCTTCCAGAAGATCGACGTGCCGGAGCCGTCCGTGGATGAGACCTACCAGATCCTGTCCGGTCTGAAGTCCCGGTTCGAGGACCACCACAACGTGCGCTTCACACGGCCCGCGCTGCGGGCGGCAGCGGAACTCTCCGACCGTTACATCACCGACCGCTTCCTGCCGGACAAGGCGATCGACCTGATCGACGAGGCGGGCGCGAACCGTCAGCTGCAGCCATCGAAGAACCGGCGCAAGACGATCGGCGTCCAGGACATCGAGGCGATCGTCGCAAAGATCGCGCGGATTCCGCCCAAGTCGGTGTCGAGCAGCGACGTCGAGGTGCTGCGCAATCTCGAACGCAACCTGAAGATGGTGGTGTTCGGGCAGGATCAGGCAATCGAGAGTCTGAGCACCGCGATCAAGATGGCGCGTTCGGGACTCGGCGAAGAGGAGAAGCCAATCGGCTCGTTCCTGTTCACCGGCCCGACCGGCGTCGGCAAGACCGAGGTCACGAGGCAGGTCGCGCGGATCCTCGGCATCGAGCTGGTGCGCTTCGACATGTCCGAGTACATGGAGCGGCACACGGTGTCCCGCCTGATCGGTGCGCCGCCCGGATACGTGGGTTACGACGAGGGCGGTCTGCTCACCGACTCGATCCTCAAGCACCCGCACGCGGTGCTGCTGCTGGACGAGATCGAAAAGGCCCATCCGGACGTCTTCAACCTGCTGCTGCAGGTGATGGACCACGGAACCCTGACCGACACCAACGGCCGCAAGGTGGACTTCCGCAACGTGATCGTGGTGATGACCACCAACGTAGGCGCCGAGATGGCGAGCCGGCCCTCGATGGGCTTCACGCAGCAGGATCATTCAACCGACGCGATGGAGATGCTCAAGCGTACCTTCACTCCCGAGTTCCGAAACCGCCTCGATGGCGTGATCCAGTTCGGTGCACTCGATGAAGCGACCATCCTTGGAGTGGTGGACAAGTTCCTGGTGCAGCTGCAGGCACAGCTGGACGAGAAGAAGGTGGTGCTGACGGTGACCCCGGAGGCGCGCGCGTGGCTCGCGGAGCACGGTTACGACGTCAAAATGGGCGCACGGCCGATGGCGCGCACGCTGCAGGAGCACATCAAGAAGCCACTGGCCGAAGAACTGCTGTTCGGCCGGCTGGTCAAGGGCGGCGGAGAGGTGGTCGTCAGTGTCGGCGACGGCGGACTGGAACTGGAGATACGCGAGCCCGCCGTCTCCTGAGCCCGTCCGGGGCCCGGTTCAAACCGGGTCCCTTCACTTGTTGCGATAGACGATTCGACCCTTCGTGAGATCGTAGGGGGTCATCTGCACGATCACCTTGTCGCCCCGGAGGATGCGGATGTAATGCTTGCGCATCTTCCCCGAGATGTGCGCGGTGATCACGTGACCGTTTTCCAGTTCGACGCGGAACATCGTGTTCGGCAGCGTCTCCAGGATGGTCCCCTCGAGCTCGATCTCGTCTTCTTTCGCCATACAGGCCCTCGGTGTTGTGGCACGGGAGGCGTCATTATGCGGATGCGCGGCCGGAACTCAAGCGTACGCGGCATCGCGCGTTTCCGGCAGGCGCCGATTCGGGGTTTGCCGCTCGGGAATTGTTACGCATACACTACGCCATCCTCGAACGGATCAGGTTTGCCATGGAATCGCAGTGGGCAGTGGTCTTCCCCGGTCAGGGGTCACAGTCAGTGGGGATGCTGGGCACGTTGGGCGAACGTCGCCCGGTCGTCCGCGAGACCTTTGCCGAGGCCACTGCCGTGCTCGGTACGGACCTCTGGGAGCTCGCCTGCAACGGGCCGGCAGAGATCCTCAACCGGACCGAGAACACGCAGCCGGCGATGCTGGCTGCCGGTGTCGCGACATGGAGAGTGCTTGCCGAGGCCACGGACCTGCGCCCTTCGCACATGGCCGGGCACAGCCTCGGTGAGTACAGTGCGCTGGTCGCGGCGGGAGCGCTGGAGTTCTCCGACGCGGTCGCGGTGGTTGCCGAACGCGCTGCGGCAATGCAGGACGCGGTACCCGCGGGTGCCGGTGCGATGGCCGCGATCCTCGGGCTGGAGGACGAGGCGGTACGGGCGCTGTGCGTCACGCACGCCGGTGATGAGGTGCTCGAGGCAGTGAACTTCAATTCGCCCGGCCAGGTGGTGATTGCCGGATCGGCCCAGGCGGTGGAGCGGGCAGTAGCCGCCGCGCCTGCGGCGGGCGCCAAGCGGGCGGTCCGTCTGCCGGTTTCCGTGCCCTCGCACTGTGCCCTGATGCGGCCCGCCGCCGAACGGCTCGCGGCCCGGCTGGCCACTACCGACGTGAGGATTCCGGAGATCCCCGTGCTGCACAATGTAACCGCCGCCCCGGTGCAGACCGTGGAGGAACTCCGTGCCACCCTCGCCGAGCAGCTCTACCGCCCGGTGCGGTGGGTCGAAACCGTGCAGACGATGCGCGCGGGCGGCGTGCAGATCCTGGTGGAGGCGGGACCGGGCAAGGTTCTGACCGGCCTGTCCAGGCGCATCGACCGGAATCTGCAGGCGTTGGAGCTGAGCGACGAGTCGGGCCTGGCCCGTACACTGGAAGCGCTCGGGGCCTGAACGCCTCCGTCCAACCCGGGAACCGACAGGGGAAAGATCGATGTCCGACACGAGAGGCGCAGCATTGGTGACCGGTGCCAGCCGCGGGATCGGAGCCGCCATCGCACGACGCCTGGCCTCGGATGGCTGGCGGGTGGTGGGCACCGCCACCACCCCGCGCGGAGCGGAGGCCATCTCGTCGGCGTTGTCGGAGGTCGGCGCCGGCCGCGGTGCCGTGATGAACATCACCGACGCCGTTTCGATCGAGGCCGCGCTCAGCGAGATCCAGGAGCGCGAGGGTGCGGTCGAGGTGCTGGTGAACAACGCGGGCATCACCCGGGACAACCTCCTGCTGCGCATGAAGAACGAGGAGTGGGACAGCATCATCGAGACCAACCTCACCGCCGCGGCCCGGCTGACCCAGAAGATGCTCAAGGGCATGATGAAGGCGCGGCGCGGGCGCATCATCCTGATCGGCTCGGTGGTTGGCTCCACCGGCAATCCGGGTCAGACGAATTACGCCGCCGCGAAGGCGGGCCTGGCCGGATTTGCCCGGTCGCTCGCCCGCGAGGTGGGTAGCCGCAACATCACCGTGAACACCGTTGCGCCGGGCTTCATCGATACCGACATGACGCGCGAGCTCCCGGACGAGACGCGCGCGAAGCTCCTGGAGGGAATTCCGCTCGGCCGCCTCGGGCAGCCGGAAGAGGTTGCCGCCACGGTCTCCTTTCTCGCGTCAGTCGACGGTGGCTACATCACCGGGGAGACACTGCACGTCAATGGCGGAATGTTCATGCATTGATGAACCTTCAAGGGGAGGCACGAAGCCCCGGCCAACCCGGAACGGTGCGGCTCCTATGCTGGATCGAACCGGGGCTTTTCACTAGAATGGCGCTCGAAAATTGATCGCCACACATCCAGAGGGGATGCCGTACATGAGCAGCATTGAAGAACGCGTCAAGAAGATCGTTGTCGAGCAGCTGGGCGCAAAGGAAGAGGACGTCACCAATACCGCGTCATTCGTCGAGGATCTCGGCGCGGACTCACTGGATACCGTGGAGTTGGTCATGGCCCTCGAAGAAGAATTCGAGACGGAAATTCCGGACGAACAGGCCGAGAAGATCACCACGGTGCAGCAGGCGATCGACTACATCCAGGCCAACCTGAAGGACTAGGCCGTATCGGCTTCGGCCGTCCCAGTGCACTGAAGCCAGGGGCCGCTCGCGCCACGTCGAGTGCGGCCCCTCGCGTTGTTGTTCCGCCCTGTAGGGAGAGAGTCAGTGTCTAAGCGTCGTGTGGTGATTACGGGTCTCGGCATCGTTTCCCCGGTCGGTTCGACGGTGGAGTCGGCCTGGGAGAACATTGTCGCGGGCAGGAGCGGCATTACGCCCATCGACGTCTTCGACGCCTCGGCGATGCCGGTGCGCATCTCCGGTGCGGTGCGCGACTTCGACGCGGACGCCTACGTCCCGGTGAAGGAGCAGAAGAAGATGGACACCTTCGTCGTCTATGGGCTCGCCGCGGGTCTGCAGGCGCTGGAGGACTCCGGCTTCGAGGTCAGCGAGGAAAACGCCGACCGGATCGGCGTCGCCATCGGCTCGGGGATCGGCGGTCTGCCCTACATCGAGCGTTCCTATGCAGCCTATCTGAAGGGCGGGCCGCGCAGGATCTCCCCATTCTTCGTGCCCAGCGCGATCATCAACATGGTCGCGGGCAATCTTTCGATCATGAAGGGCCTGAAGGGTCCGAATATTTCCATCGTCTCGGCCTGCGCCACCGGCACCCACAACATCGGCGACGCGGCAAGGATGATCGCCTACGGCGACGTCGACGCCATGCTGGCCGGTGGCGCGGAGATGGCGACGACGCCGCTCGGCATCGGCGGCTTCGCCGCAGCCCGAGCCCTGTCGACCCGCAACGACGATCCCGCGCGGGCATCGCGGCCCTGGGACCGCGATCGCGACGGCTTTGTGCTCAGCGACGGCGCGGGCGTGCTGATGCTGGAGGAATACGAGCACGCGAAGAAGCGCGGCGCCCGGATCTATTGCGAGCTCGGGGGCTTCGCCTGGAACTCCGATGCCTTCCATATGACCCAGCCATCCCAGGGCGGGGAGGGGGCCGCGAACTGCATGCTCCGCGCGCTGAAGGACGCCGGGGTCGACGTGACCGAGGTGGGATACATCAATGCCCACGGGACATCGACTCCGGCGGGTGACCTGGCCGAGACGATGGCCCTGAAGCGCGCTCTGGGGGACCATGCCTCGCGGGTGCTGGTGAACTCCACCAAGTCGATGACCGGCCATCTGCTCGGGGCGGCCGGCGGGATCGAAGGGGTCTTCTCGGTGCTGGCCCTGTACTACGGCGTGTCGCCGCCGACCATCAACCTGGACAACCCGGGGGAGGGCTGCGATCTGGACTACGTGGCGAACGAGGCCCGCGACATGAACACCCGGGTGGCACTGTCCAATTCGTTCGGCTTCGGTGGCACCAACGGCACGCTGCTGTTCCGCACGCTGTAGCAGGCGCCGTGTCCGTCCGGCCGATCGCGACCGGCGCGGATCTCTTTGCGCTGGCCCGGACCTTTCCGGAGCGCTACCCGCACCTGCTCGAGTCGGCCCTGATCGGGCAGGGTCCGGCTCGCTTCTCGATCCTTTTCGCCTTTCCCGGGCGCACCATCATGGGCAACGGCGGTGCGGTGATCGCGCAGTTGCAGAGTGTCGGCGCCTTCGGCGCGCCACCGGCCGCCCCGGAACATACGGACCTGCCGTTTCTGGGGGGATGGTTCATCTACCTGGGGTACGAACTCGCGTGGAACCTCGAGCCCGCACTCGGCACATGTCAATCGGACCCCTGGCTGCCACGGGCCCTGGCCACGGAATTCCCTGCCGCGCTGGTGATCGATCACCGACAGGCGCGGACCTATTTCGTCGATGAGTCGGGCGACCCGGGACGTTGGGAACAGGTCTGTCGCGATCTCCAGGATACCGGCCCCTGGCATCCGGAGACCTGGCCCGCACTCCGTGTCGAGGAGGAACCGGCGGACGACTACCTGCGGGCGGTCCGTCGCGCACTGGGCTACATCCGGGACGGCGACTGCTTCCAGGCCAACCTCTCGCGCGAATGGCGGGTGCGGGCCCCGGGGCCGGTGGATTCCGCGGACCTGTACCGGCGCCTGCGGCAGGCCAACCCGGCGCCTTTTGCCGCCTGGCTTCGGCTGCCCGGTGGGGAAGTGGTCAGTTCGTCCCCCGAGCGGCTGGTCAGCGTGCGTAACGGCCTCGCGGAGACACGGCCAATCGCAGGCACCCGTCGAAGGGATCCGGACAGCGTGAGGGATCAGGCCCTCTGGAACGAACTGAAGATCAACGCCAAGGAGAAGGCCGAACACGTGATGCTGGTCGACCTCGAACGGAACGATCTCGGTCGCGTCGCCCGGACCGGAACGGTGCGCGTCGCGGATTTCATGACCATCGAGAGCTATCGGCGCGTGCACCACATCGTTTCCTCCGTTCAGGCCCGGCTGCGCCCGGGAACAACGCCCGGAGACCTGATCCGCGCCACCTTTCCCGGGGGGACGATTACCGGTTGCCCGAAGATCCGCAGCATGCAGATCATCCAGGAGCTGGAACGGGGCGCGCCGCGGGGCGCCTACACCGGTTCCTGCGGCTATATCAGTCGACACGGGATGATGGACACGAACATCCTGATTCGCACGCTGGTCATCCGCGGCGCGGAGATCCGCTTTCGCACCGGCGCGGGGATTGTCGCGGATTCCGACCCGGGGGCCGAGCTGCGCGAGACCCGTCACAAGGCCCACGGGCTGCTGGATGCGCTGCGCTCATGACCATCCTGGTCAACGGCGAGCCGGGGGCGGCGGTCGCGGCGAGCGACCGCGGCCTGCAGTTCGGAGACGGCGTGTTCGAGACCGTGCGAATGCAGGCCCACCGTCCGGTGTTGTGGGGGCGGCACTGGGGCCGGTTGTGCCGTGGGCTGGAGCGGCTCGGCATCCCGCGGCCGCCGGAACAGGCCTGCCTCGACGAACTGCTCCAGGTGTCCATCGACGTCCCGTCGATGGCCAAGCTGATCGTCACTCGCGGACCGGGTCCACGCGGGTACGCGGCGCCGTCGCGCCCGCGGCCCACGCGCATCGTGATGGGCGGGG
Organism: Thioalkalivibrio sp.; assembly: GCF_041690275.1. NCBI lineage: Bacteria > Pseudomonadati > Pseudomonadota > Gammaproteobacteria > Chromatiales > Ectothiorhodospiraceae > Thioalkalivibrio > Thioalkalivibrio sp. Next base: position 63,409 of record NZ_JAWLHP010000002.1, on the reverse strand, counting down.
CGTCGCTGGATATTGCAGACGCCTCGGACATATTGCGCCTGGGCGTGTGCGCGACCCGCGCCACACGCAGTCCGGCCCCGGGCTGCAAGCACCTGAACCGGCTCGAGAACGTGCTGGCACGCCAGGAGTGGGGCGAGGACTGGGACGAGGGGCTGATGCTGGATGCCGGAGGGAGGGTACGCTGTGCGACGCAGAGCAACGTGTTCATCGTCGAGCAGGGCGTGTTGCTGACCCCGCCACTGAGCACGCACGGGGTCGCCGGGACGCGCCGCGACTGGCTGCTCGACCACGGCGCGGCCTTCGGGCTCACCGTGCGCGAGACCAGTCTCACCCTGGCGCGGGTGCGCCGCGCAGACGCGATCTTCCTCACCAGCGCGCGGCTCGGGGTGCGCCGCGCGGTGCTCCTGGGACAGGAATCGCCGAAGGGCGCGAGCCGGCACGGCAAGGGCCTGCTCGATCGCATCCATGAGATCGGAGAACGAATGCATGCGCTGGATTAGTCTTTCCATCCTGCTCCTGGTGATCGCGGGCGTCCTGGTCGGGACCCATCTGGCCAGCCTGTACCAGAAGGAGCTGCTGCAACCGCTGGCGCTGGAAGAGGACCAGGTCTTCGTGGTCCGGTCCGGGCAGGGGTTCCGCCAGATCATCAGTGAGATGGAGGACCGCGGCTGGATCCACCACGCATGGCTGGCAGAGGCGCACGCCAGGTACCACGGCATCTCCGGGCGGCTGCAGGCGGGCGAATACCGTGTACCCGCGGACATTGCACCGGCGGAACTCCTGGACCGAATGGCCCGGGGCGCGGTGATCAGTCATCAGCTGACCATTCCGGAGGGCTGGACCGCGCAACAGTTTCTCGACGCGGTGCAGGCGCACGATGCCCTGCGGGCGATGCCGGAGCCGTTCGAGCCGGAGGCGGTGATGACGATGCTGGGGCGTCCGGACATGCACCCGGAGGGCTGGTTTCTGCCGGACACCTATGTCTTCGGGCGGGACACGCCGGCCGAGCGGATCATCCGCATGGCACACGAGGCAATGGAACGAACACTGGAGCGCGCCTGGAACAACAGGGCCGAGGAACATCCGCTGGATTCCCCCTACGAACTCCTCATCCTGGCCTCGATCGTGGAGAAGGAGACCGGCCAGTCCGAGGAGCGCGCCATGGTGGCCGGCGTGTTCGTGAATCGTCTGCGGCGCGGGATGCGGCTGCAGACCGACCCGACGCTGCTGTACCCGGTTGGCCCGGACGTCACGCGGCTGACGCGAGCGGAACTGCAGCGGGACCATCCCTACAACACCTACACGCGCGATGGCCTTCCGCCCACGCCGATCGCGCTGCCGGGACAGGCCGCGATCAATGCGGCGGCCAATCCGGCCGAGACCGACGCGCTGTTCTTCGTGTCGCGCAAGGACGGCACCCACGCGTTTTCCCGAAGCTACAGCGAACATCGGGCCGCGGTGATCAAGTACCAGCTGGACGGCGACGCCAGCCGCTACGGAAGGCGCTGACGGTGGCCGGTGTCCGGGGACGGTTCATTACCTTCGAGGGGATCGAGGGTGCCGGCAAGTCGACCCAGCTCGAGCGCCTGCTGCGCCGTTTCGCGGGCAACGGCCCGGAGGTGGTGGTCACGCGGGAGCCGGGCGGAACCGCGCTGGGCGAGAGGCTGCGCGATCTGCTGCTCGATCCCTCGATCGGAACCATGGCCGCCGAGACCGAACTGCTGCTGATCTTCGCCGCGCGTGCGGAACACCTGCGCCGTTGCATCGAGCCCGCGCTCGCGCGCGGCGCGTGGGTCTTCTGCGACCGGTTCACCGACGCCAGCTTCGCCTACCAGGGCGCCGGGCGCGGACTCGGTATGGACAGGGTCGCGGCGCTCGAGGACTGGCTTCAGGGCGATCTGCGGCCGGACCTCGTGCTGCTGTTCGATGTCCCGCCCCGACTGGGGCTCGAGCGGGCCCTCAGCCGGGGCAAACGCGACCGCATGGAGAACGAGGACCTCGCCTTCTTCGAGCGCGCGCGGGCGGCCTACCTGGAACGGGCACGCCTCCGGCCGCGGCGCTACCGCGTGATCGACGGCGCCCTGGACGTTGACAGCGTTGCAGCGGCGGTCGATGCCGCCTGGTCCGACTGGCTCGCCGCGGCCAATCATGGCCCGGTTCCGGGAGACGACAGGTGAACGGCGGGGACCAGGCGGCGTTCCCGCCCTGGCTCCAGGGCCGCCTCGGCGAGCTGGTCCGGCTGGTCGGCTCGGGACAGACACCGCCCGGCCTGCTGGTGACGGGCCCGAAGGGTGTGGGCAAGGGGGTGCTCATCCGGGCCTTCCTGCAGCGCATGGCCTGTACCGAGGGCGCAGAGGGGCTCTTCGGCTGCGGCCGATGCAACGGCTGCCGCAGCTTCCTTGGCGGGACGCATCCCGAGATCCTGCAGGTCACGCCGGAGGTGCCGGGGAAGGAGATCCTGATCGACAGCATCCGGGCCGTGATCGAATTCCTGTCACTCAGTCACGGGGGACCGGCGCGGATGGTCTTCATCGAGCCGGCGGAGGTGATGAACCTGAACGCCGCCAACGCCCTGCTCAAGACGCTTGAGGAACCGCCCGGGGGCGCGATGCTCCTGCTTGCCGCGGCGCAGCCTGCACGGCTTCCCGCCACGATTCGCAGTCGCTGCCGGCTCCTGAGCGTCCCGGTGCCGGAACGCGCGGTGGTGGAGAGCTGGCTGAGGCCACTGGAGCACGACGCGCTGAGCGCGGACGAGGCCCTGGCCGCGTGCCTGGACCGGCCGCTTGAAGCGCGGGCGCTGCTCGACGACGAGGCCGCGCAGGCAGCGTGGCGCTCGGATCGGGCCGCACTGGACACGCTGCTGCGCAGCCAGTCACCGTTCCCGGTGGTCCAGCGCTTCCTCGAATGCGGACTGGCGTCCCTGATCCCGCGCCTGCAGCGGCTGCTGGTATCCGCCCACCACTACCTGGTGCAGGGTGAGGCGGATGCCTTCGGACGGCTGTTCGGAACCGATCTGCTGCGACCGTTCGCGGCCAGGCTGGGCATGCGCGGGACCGCGCTGCTGTATCAGGACTCGCTGCAGTGGCAGCGTGAACTGCAGGCCCCGCTGAATCCGAACCTGCGCTGCGAGGACATCGTGCTGCGTTTCTGGCGCCACCCCATGTCATCCTGATTCCGCGGCACTGGCATTGAAGCGAAAAAACGGGCGATAATCGAAGGCCAGGCTGGTTGCGGCGAGGACATGCCGCTAGCGTGTGATCGCCTCCGCGGCCGGCAACGCATGTGAGCTTTTCGAATGGTCCCGCACGGCGAGGTTGTGATGAGACGATGACGGCACCTGCGAGGGGGCGCATTCTGACGCTGGCGATCCGGGAGAAGTCCGCCCTGTTCGCGGCCTATATGCCTTTTCTGACCAACGGCGGACTGTTCATTCCCACCGACAAGCCGTTCCGCCTCGGCGACGAGGTCTTCGTGCTGCTCTCGCTGCTCGACGAGTCCGAACGGATTCCGGTTCCCTGTCAGGTAGTCTGGGTGACCCCGGCCCGGGCCCAGGGTAACCGCACCCGGGGCATCGGCGTCCAGTTCAGCCCCAACGACAAGGGGTCCACCCGGCGGCTGATCGAGAACCACCTCGGGGGCATGCTGCAGTCCACGGGACGCACGCACACGCTCTGACCCCGCGGGCCACTGCCGGCCGTACCTGTGGCCGTCAGGCCCGCATACCCTCGGCGACCGCCGCGAGCGCGCAGTCCAGCACCTCGGTCGAAAGATAGAAATGCGGCGAGAAGCGTATGCCGCCCCCCCTTTGCGCGCACAGCACGCCACGTTCCTGCAGCGCCCGGTAGAGCGATTCGGTATCGCCCCGCGCCGGGGCGAAGGTCAGGATGCCCGCATGGCGTCCCCGCTCTACCGGTGTGACGGTCCTGCATCCCAGTCGTTGCAGACCCTCATGAAGATGCATCCACCGGGCCTCGATTTCCGCCGCAACCGTATCCATCCCGGTCTCGAGCAGCAGGGACAGGCTGGCGTGCAGCGCGTGAACGCCCAGCAGGTTGGGGCTGCCGGGTTCGAAGCGGCGCGCATCCGGGGCCTCGGCGAGTTCGTAGTGGCTGTAATCGCCCGCATCGGCGAGCATGTGCCAGCCGTATTCCTGCAGCAACAGCCGCTCGCGCAGTTCCGGGCGCACGTGAAGGAGCGCGATACCCTCGGGCGCGAGCAGCCACTTGTGCGCGTCCGCCATCACGAAGTCCGCCTGAACGGCCGCCAGGTCGAAGGGCAGGGCGCCGAGGTGCTGGATCGCGTCAACGCAGAACAGCACGCCCCGGCGGCGCAGCGCGGCGCCCAGTCGCTCGAGGTCCAGTCGCAGGCCGGTGGCGAACTGCACCGAACTGGTCGAAAGCAGCGCGGTGTCACCATCGCAGGCCGCCAGCAGGGCCGTTTCCGGGTCGTCGAAGGGCAACCCGACCTCGCGGACCTCGAGTCCGAAACGCTCCGCCGCCTTGATCCACACCACCCGGTTCGACGGAAACTCGCCTTGCGGTATCACGATGTTCTGCCCGGATGACCATGGCAGTCCGAAGGCCACGATGGACAGCGCCTCCGAGGTATTCTTCACGAACGCCACGTCACTGGCGGTCGCGGCCCCGAGCAGCTCGCGGGCAAGCGCGCGGGTCGCCGCCTCGACCTTCAGCCACGCACCGTAGTGCAGGGAACCGGTGACGGCGTTCTCGCGGGCAAAGGCGGTGACCGCCTCCGCGGTCCGCAGGGGCCAGGGTCCGACCGCCGCGTGGTTCAGATGGATGATCTGGGATTGCGGAAATTCCGGGTGCATGATGGACTCCGTGCGTGATCCGCCAAGCGTGTCAGAATCGGGACGCACGTCAAGGCACAGCGGCCGCACTGGGTGACCGCCGGTCCGATCCCGACCGGGGTTGTCGGGCCGTTTCCCGGATTGTTAACCTTGCAGGCTGTTCTTGCGAAGCCCTTTTGCGCCCCCATCACGGCCGTCGCGACTCTCACCGGTCACACGCATCCGGGCGCAGGGCCCGGTGCCCTCGCGGCCAATCCCTTTCTTGTCGTTTCAGGAGAAACTGGATGAATTCAGTTCTCAAGTTCTTTCGCGACCCCGATCTCGGGAGCATCGAGGCACGCCGCTTTACGGTCTTTACCGAGCGTGGCCTCGACCGCATCGACGCACTGTCGAATGTCCCCGAGGAAATGCGCGAGGAGATGCGCGTGGTCGCCAGCGTGCTGCCGTTTCGCGTAAACCAGTACGTGATCGAAGACCTCATCGACTGGTCCCGCGTTCCGGAGGACCCCATCTTCCAGCTGACCTTTCCGCAGCGCGGGATGCTGGACCCCGAGTCCTTCGAGCGAATGGCGGAACTGCACCGGTCCGGGGCCGGGCGCGACCAGATCACCGCCCTGGCGTGGGAGCTGCGCGAGTCCCTGAACCCGCACCCGGCCGGGCAGCGGGAACAGAACCGGGCGCTTGACTCCGAGGGAAGGACCATCGCGGGCTTGCAGCACAAGTATCGAGACACGGTGCTCTTCTTCCCGGCCCAGGGACAGACCTGTCACAGCTACTGCACCTTCTGCTTCCGCTGGGCGCAGTTCGTGGGGGACAAGGCCCTGCGCATGGCCTCGAATGAGGCCGGGCAGATGCACGACTACCTCCGTGCGAATCCCGCCGTTTCGGATCTGCTGGTCACCGGCGGCGATCCGATGGTGATGAAGACCCGCAGCCTGGCCGAATACCTGGAGCCGCTGCTGGGGTCGGCCTACGATCATGTGCAGAACCTGCGCATCGGCACCAAGGCCCTGACCTTCTGGCCCTACCGCTTCGTCACGGACCCGGATGCCGACGACCTCCTGCGCCTGCTGGAACGCCTGGTGGAGGCGGGCAAGAATGTTGCGATCATGGCCCACTACAACCACTGGCGGGAACTCGACACCCCGATCGCCCGGGCCGCCATCCGCCGCCTGCGCGAAACCGGCGCGACCATCCGGTCCCAGGGGCCACTGCTGGCCCACATCAACGACCGGGCCGAGGACTGGGCGCGCCTGTGGCGCGACCAGGTCGGAGCGGGGATTTACCCGTACTACATGTTTGTCGAGCGTGACACCGGCGCGCGGCGCTACTTCGAGGTCCCGCTGGCCCGCGCCTGGCAGATCTACCGGGAGGCGCTGCAGTCGGTGTCGGGACTCGCTCGTACCGCGCGGGGGCCGTCGATGAGCGCGGGCCCGGGGAAGGTGGAGGTGCAGGGCGTGACGGAGATCCACGGCGAGAGGGTCTTCGTACTGCGCTTCGTGCAGGGTCGGAATCCGGACTGGGTACAGCGGCCGTTCTTCGCACGCTTCGATCCCGAGGCCACCTGGCTCGACCAGTTGCGTCCCGCCTTCGGAGGGGAGCGTTTCTTCTTCGAGGAGGAGTACCCGCTGACGGCGTCCTGATCAAGGGCTAGCGAGATGCCGAGCCGGGCGGGCAAGACGACAAAACGGGGACAGATTCATTAATCTTTCCCGGGGCAGGGTGACCCCCGGAGCAGGGTGCTGGCGGAGGGGGTGAGAGCGAACAACGACCGGTTTCCAATTCTGTCCCCGCGCGATCGCGGCGTTACAATGCCGCGATGGACTCGAATACCCTGAAACAGCGCGATCACGCGGCCCTCTGGCATCCCTGCACCCAGATGAAGGACTACGAAGAGGAGGGGGTCCTCCCGATGCTGGCGATCCGCCGCGGCGAGGGCGTCTGGCTGGAGGACTTCGAGGGCAAGCGCTATCTGGACGCGGTCAGTTCCTGGTGGGTCAACCTGTTCGGGCACGCGAACCCCGTGATCAACGCCGCGATCCGGGACCAGCTGGAGCAGCTGGAGCACGTGATCCTGGCCGGGTGCACCCACGAACCCGTCGTCCGACTCTCCGAGCGTCTGATCGCGCTGACGCCGGAACCCCTGACCCGATGCTTCTTCGCCGACAACGGCAGCGCGGCGGTCGAGGTGGCGCTGAAGATGAGTTTCCACTACTGGAGGAACCGCGGGCATCCGGAGAAGCAGCGCTTCATCTGCCTGACCAACAGCTATCACGGCGAAACCCTCGGGGCCCTGTCAGTGGGAGCGGTGGACCTGTACCGGTCGACCTACGCGCCCCTGATGCTGCCGGTGATCACCGTGCCCGGGCCGGACTGCTTCGAACGCGAGGAGGGCGAGACCTGTACCGACGTCGCGCGGCGCCAGTTCGAGCTGATGGAGGCGACCCTGGCGACCCACGCCCACGAGGCCGCCGCAGTGATCATCGAGCCGCTGGTGCAGTGCGCCGGCGGGATGCGCATGCACGACCCCGAGTATCTTCGGCTGCTGCGTGACGCCTGCGACCGCCATGGCGTCCACCTGATCGCCGACGAGATCGCGGTCGGCTTCGGCCGCACCGGCACGATGTTCGCCTGCGAGCAGGGCCCGATCGCACCGGACTTCCTGTTGCTTTCGAAGGGCCTGACCGGGGGCTATCTCCCGCTGGCCGTGGCGCTGACCACCGACGAGGTCTATGACGCCTTCTACGACGACTACGAGAAACTCAACGCCTTCCTGCATTCGCATTCCTACACCGGAAACCCGCTGGCCTGCCGCGCGGCGCTGGCGACGCTGGACATCTTCGAGAACGAGCCGGTGCTCGAGCGCAACCGCATACTTGCGGAGCACATCGCAAAGGCGCTTGCGCCGCTGCGGGATCATCCGAACGTGGCCGAGGTGCGTCAGACCGGAATGATCGCGGCGGTGGAACTGGTGCAGGACAAGGCCTCGCGCACGCCATTCCCCTGGCAGGAGCGACGGGGACTGGAGATCTACCGGCACGGCCTCGAGCGCGGCGCACTGTTGCGGCCACTGGGAAACGTAAGCTACCTGATGCCACCGTACGTGATCACTGAGGACCAGATCGGTTTTCTCGCGGAGGTGATGGGGGAGGGGATCGAACGGGCCACGGGATGTTGATGGTTGGCGTCTCTTCCATGCCCGCCGCGACCCCTTGCCCGCAGCGAGAGCCAGGCACGGCACGGTCGTTTCGGTTCCGATGGAGCAGGCTTCCGCGGAGCCATCCGGCGAGGAGAGCCAGCAGCGTGAATGTGAACGTGAGCATTGCGGCTTCGCCGGACATCGCGACCACCGCATGCCGCTGATCGATGGACGCCGGAGAGAGGCAGGGCAGGAGCAGGCCGACAGCACTGCCAGCACCGGCAGAAGCAGCAACTGCTCCAGCTCAGACCATGGGATGTGCAGCTCGAACGGTTGCTAGGGCAGCTGGGAGCTGAGTAATCGGCAGACGAAGAAGCCGGAACATCCGTTTCAACTGCCCGTGCGTCGTGCCGGGCTCATCACTGCCTGCACGAAGGCGGCACGCTCCACGGGGCTCGGTGGCGGGTTGGGCTGAACGGCCTCGATCCGATCGATGCGTGCACGCAGTCCGGCGGCGTTCGCCACCTGTACGGCGAGCCCGGGGCGGGCATTCAGCTCCAGGATGAGGGGGCCGAGGTCCCGATCCAGCACCACGTCGACACCGAGATAGCCGAGGCCGGTCAGTTCATGGCAGCCGGCGGCCAGTGCCAGCAACCGATCCCAGGCCGGTATCGCGATGCCACCGATCGGCGCCCCGGTGTCGGGGTGCCGTTCAACGATCTCGTTGTGCCAGACGCCGTGCCCGGTCACTCCCGTTGTGATATCGATCCCGACACCCACCGCGCCCTGGTGGAGATTGGCCTTGCCATCCGACCCGCGCGTTGGAAGGCGCGCCATGGCCATCACGGGATAGCCGTGGTAGACCACCGTCCGGATGTCGGGGACGCCCTGGAAGCTCACCTTGGCGAACAGGGAGTCGAAGCGGACCCGGTATTCGATCATGGCCTTGTCCGGCTGCCCGCCCAGGCTGTACATGCCGCTGAGGATGTTGGAGACGTGGTGCTCGAGGCCCTCCATGTCCTCCAGCACGCCACTGGCCTTGCGGAAGCGTTCCCCCATGCGCCCGGTGATCACCAGGATGCCGTTGCCGCCACTCCCGTGCGCCGGCTTGATCACGAAGTCCTCGCGGCCGGCGATCAGCTCACGTAGACGCCGGGCCTCGTGGTTGGTCTCGAGGACCCCGTAGAGTTCGGGGACCGCGATGCCGGCCTCGAGCGCGAGCTTCTTTGTCAGCAGCTTGTCGTCGACCAGCGGGTAACGCCGGCGGGGGTTGAGGCGCGCGATGAACTCCACGTTGCGCTCGTTCATGCCGACGATGCCGCGGCGATGCAGTTCGCGGGGCGTGATGAACCAGCTCATGGGCCCGGGCGGCCTGCGAGGGCGCGGAAACGGATCAGCTCGGACAGGCGGTATCCCTTGTAGCGCCCGAGCAGCAGCGTGACAGCGAGTACGATCAGCAGGAGTTCCGGAAACACGAAGATCAGGTGTTCCATGTAGGGATTGATCATCAGCAGATATCCGACGATCGCGGCGCCCATGCTTCCGATGCCCTGACGGATCGCATCGCCCGGCCCGTGCTCCTCCCAGATGATGGACATGCGCTCGATGGTCATCGCCAGGATCACCATCGGAAACAACGCGACGGCGAGGCCGTGCTCGATGCCAAGGTGGTAGCTGAGGATGCTGAGCATCAGCATCAGCATCACCACCACGATCACCACCGCGGCCAGCCGCGGCACCAGCAGCAGCTTCAGGTGTTCGAGATAGAAGCGGATGGCGAGTCCCAGTGACACGATCAGCGTGAACAGGATGACGCCGCGGAGAAGCTCGGTCTCGCGGAACGAGAGCGCGATCAGCACCGGCATGAAGGTCCCGAAGGTCTGCACGCCGACCACGTTGCGCAGCAGGACGATGATCATCGCGCCGACCGGGACCATCAGCAGGACGCGATACATGTTCTGGGTCTGCACCGGCAGGCCAAGCAGGGAGAAATCCGCGATGTGCGATTCCAGCAGTTGCGCGCGTTGCTGGGCCGCGTCCACCGCGTTCTGGAAATTGCGTGTGACGGCGAAACTGACCTGCGCGTTCCGGGCACGCCTCAGTTCCACCGGTTCCTGGTCGCCGTACCACCAGACCAGGAAATTGGGCGGATACCCTACGCGTCCGTCGGCCGGATTGATGGGCACCCACTCCCGGGTGTTGTGCACCTCCAGCCAGGTCCGTATCGGCAGGTCGCGCGCCTGGTCCGTCAGCTGGATCCCGTGCGCCATGCGGGCCGGAATGCGGGCACCGGCCAGGAGCCGTATCGCGGCACGGGCACGGTCGCGTTCGTCGCCTTCCCGCGGAACGAACAGCGCAATGTTCTCGTCCTGCGCGCTGATCATGTCGTTCACCAGCACGTTGGCGAAGGTGGTGATGTCGGCGGAGCGCTCACGTACCCGCTCGATGATCGCGGTGGCCGCCGATGCGTAGGGCTCCTCGAACTCCGGAGCGGCCGCGGGCCCGGGGTATTCGGGCGGGGGTCGCAGATGCCGGTCGAGCTCGTAGAAGGTGGCCCGGTAGTAGATGGCCTGGCGGCCGCTCGGATTGCGCGCGGTCCATATGGCCTCGCGATTCTCGCCGCTCATGCCGGTGGTGAGGCCGTAGTCACGGGACACGAAGTGCTCGTCCAGTAGCGCCAGCCCCGGGGGCTGATGCGGGATGAGGACGCGGGCAGTAACGGCGCCGCCGGTGGGCTCGAAGGCTACCCTGGCCTCCACGATCCAGTTGTCGGTGGTCTGGGCCGGCACCATCGGGAAGCCGAGGTGCCGGACCTTGTGCTGGAATATGCCCAGGCTGATCGCCGCCAGGGCCAGGATCAGCAGCGGCAGATGAAATCGCTTCATGCTTCCGGGTCGGAGCCGGGGTCGGCAGGCCCGCCGTGCGCCTCCGTATCGGGGTCGGCGGCACTGTCGGCGTCTGGCGGGCAACCGGGGCTGTGAAGAAAGGTCTCCGCGGAATCCACCAGGATGATGCCGCCCAGGTGATTCCGGCCGACAAGGGCCTGGTAGTTCAGGTGCGTCCGATCGACCAGGCTCACTTCCTCTTCCCGGTAATGCGGTCCGATGCACAGACCGATCGACACCACGGGTCGGCGCTGGAATCCGCCATCGTGTTGCAGGATGCGCACGTTACGGGTGATCGGTCGTTCCAGACGCACGCTGTTGTCCGCGTCCTCGGGGTCAATGATGTCGAAGGCGATCCACCGCTCCCCGTTGCGCTCGAACCGTTCCCTGTTCAGGGCATTCAGCGACGAGGTGGTGGCACCGGTATCCAGCTTGGCCTTCAGCGAGATGCCTTCGGGCAGGATCTCGATCCGCTCCACCCAGCCGTGGATCGTGCGGACATGGTCCTCTTCTGCCGTGATGCTGCCGGCCAGCGCAACACCGAGCAGTAAGGCTATGGGGAAAAACGGGAAACGCATGGACGCCTCGGAATCTGCCAGCCGCGGAAGGCTGGCGCAGTCGGGTTATAACCGTCTCAATATACGCGATTTTGCCCCAGCGGTTGCGAACGGAACACCTGTGCGGACCGGCCCGAAGCGGTACCCTCCGCATCGCGTCCACCCGTGCTCCGCAACCACCTGGATGGTTTATCCTCACGGCATGAGCCCGAGGTTACTGTTGCGGCGTCACCGTTCGACCCTGCTGATCGCGGCGGTCGCGCTGCTGCTGGTGCTGTGGATTGCGAGCGGAGTGGTCGGGCGCGATCCGCCGGTGATGGAGACGCGCCAGGAACACGCATTGCCGACGGTGGCCGTGCGGGTGAGCGACGCAGAGCGGATACAGCGGCTGGTGACGCTGCAGGGTGAAGTGCTGCCGGACCAGCAGGTCACGGTACGCGCCGAGACGGAAGGCCGCCTCGTGGGGACGCCGGTTCCGCTGGGGGAGGCCGTGGGCGCCGGCACCGTGATCGCCCGCATCGGGATGGACGATCGGGAGGCCCAGCTGCGCCGCGCCGAGGCCGCGGTGCGGGGGCGGCAGGCCGATTTCCGGGCCGCAGAGGAGCTGGCGGAGGAGGGGTATCAGGCGCAGCTGCAGGTGGATTCCGCACGCGCGGAGCTCGAGGCGGCGCGGGCGGAACTGGAGTCGGTGCGGCTGGACATCGAGCACACGCGCGTGAAGGCCCCGATCGCAGGCGTGCTGAACCACCGAACGGCCGAGGTGGGCGACTACCTGTCGGTCGGCGCGGCGGTTGCGGAGATCGTGGAGAACAATCCGCTCAAGGCGGTCGTCCAGGTGCCGCAGCACAACATCCACCGGATCCGGCAGGGACAGACGGCCAGCCTGGAATTCGGTAACGACCGGGGCCGGGAAGGAACGATCCGGCACGTCTCGGCACGAGCCGATACCCAGACGCGAACCTTTCGCGTCGAGATCGAGGTGCCCAATGCCGACCGGATCCTGCCCTCCGGCATCAGCGTGCAGGTGAGAATTCCGGTGCAGGAGGTGATGGCCCACCGGATCTCCCCGGCGCTGGTCACGCTGGACCCGGACGGGCGCCTGGGCATCAAGATCCTCGAGAACGAAGACCGGGTCGCCTTCCATCCGATCGACCCCGTGCGCGCGGACAGTGAGGGGCTGTGGGTGGACGGACTTCCGGAAACCGTGCGGATCATCACGGCAGGCCAGGGGTTCGTGAACGAGGGGGACAGGGTGCAGATTCGGCCGGAGGATGCGGGACCCGTCCAATGAACCTGCTGATCCGGGCCGCGATCGACCGGAGCCGCACGATGCTGCTCCTGCTGCTGCTGATGCTGACCGCAGGCAGCATCGCCTACCTGGTCATTCCCAAGGAGGCGGCACCGGATGTCGAAATCCCCATCTTCTTCGTGTCCGTCCCGCACGCCGGCATCTCCCCGGAGGACAGCGAGCGTCTGCTGGTCCGGCCGCTGGAGCGCGAACTGCAACCAGTGGCCGGCCTCGACGAACTCCAGGCGCAGGCCGGCGAGGGCTTCGCGCTGATACAGCTGGATTTCGAAGCGGGCTACGACAATCGGCAGGCGATGGCCGACGTGCGCGAGAAGGTCGATCTGATCCAGGGGCAGCTCCCGCCGGGTACCGAAGAGCCGGAGGTGACCGAGGTCGATCTGTCCCTCTTTCCCGTACTGGTGGCGACCCTGTCCGGATCGGTCCCGGAACGTAGCCTGGTCCGCATCGCACGGGATCTCCGGGACCGGCTGGAGGCGTTGCCGGGCGTGCTCGAGGTTCACATCGGCGGCGATCGCGAGGATGTCCTCGAGGTGATGGTGGATCCGCTGGTGATGGAGACCTACCGGCTTCCCTACCGGGAGCTGATCGAGGCGATCGAGCGCAACAACCGGCTGGTGGCAGCCGGTGCAATGGATACCGGTGCGGGGCGGGTCACCCTGAAGGTCCCCGGGGTGATCGAGTCGCTCGAGGATGTCCTCGAGCTACCGGTCAAGGTGGAGCAGGGGACCGTGGTCACCTTCGGTGACGTGGCCACCGCGCGCCGAGGGTTCAAGGACCCCGAGGAATTCGCGCGGGTGAACGGCCGCCCGGCGGTGGCACTGGAGATCCGCAAGCGTGCGGGCGCCAACATCCTCGATACCGTGTCCGACGCCCGCGCGGTGATCGAGGCCGCCGCCGAGGACTGGCCGCAGACCGTCACCGTCGACTACCTGCAGGACATGGGACAGGATGTCCGCGACCTGCTCGGCGACCTCGAAAACAACGTGATTACGGCGATCCTGCTGGTAATGCTGACCATCGTCGCGGCGCTGGGCGGTCGTTCATCCTGGCTGGTCGGACTCGCCATCCCGGGCGCGTTTCTGGGTGGGATTCTGGCCATACAGCTGCTCGGATTCACGCTGAACATCGTGGTGCTGTTCTCGCTGATCCTCGTGATCGGCATGCTGGTGGACGGCGCAATCATCGTGGTCGAGCAGGCCGACCGCTACCTCGCCGAGGGACTCGAACGGCGCGAGGCCTTCCGGCGCGCGTCGATCCGCATGGCCTGGCCGGTAATCGCCTCCACCGCCACCACTCTGGCCGTCTTCTTTCCGATGCTGTTCTGGCCCGGGATGATCGGGGAGTTCATGTTCTACCTTCCGGCCACCGTGCTGGTCACGCTCGCCGCATCACTGCTGATGGCGCTGCTGTTCATCCCGGTGCTGGGCGGTCTGATCGGGGGACGCGATGCCAGCCGGCCCGAGCAGGTGAGGCACATCCTCGCCGCCGAACAGGGCGATTTCTCGAAGGTGGATGGCTTGACCGCGAGCTATATCGGGTTGTTGCGGCGATTGCTGCAACGGCCCGGCCAGACCCTTGCGATCGCGCTGATGCTGGTGCTGGCGGTGTATGCAGCCTACACGGAATTCGGACGCGGCGTGGAGTTTTTCCCGCAGGTGGAGCCGCGCTTCGCGCAGGTCCAGGTGCAGGCACGCGGTGATCTCTCGGTCTGGGAAGCGGACCGGCTCGTACGGATGGTCGAGGCACGGCTGATGGACGTGCCGGAGATCAAGACCGTATACGCCCGGACCATCGGTGCGCCCAGGACACGTCTGATGGCGGACTATGCGGAGGACGTGATCGGCGTGATACAGCTGGAACTGCGCGACTGGCGTGTTCGGCCTCCTGCCTCCGAGATCCTGGAACGCCTGCGCCGGGACACCTCGGACCTGCCGGGAATCCGGCTCCAGTTCCGGGAACAGGAGGGCGGACCGCAGATGGGCAAGCCGATCGAGGTGGAGGTCTCGCATCGTGACCAGGAGGTACTGAACGACGCGGTCGTGCATCTGCGCGAACTGATGGAACGCATCGGCGGTTTCGTGGACGTTGGAGACGACCGTTCACTGTCCGGCGTCGAACTGCGCCTGGACGTGGACCACCGGGAGGCGGCGCGCTACGGCGCGGACATCAGTCTGCTGGGCAACGCCGTGCAGATGGTTACGCAGGGGATCCGTCTCGGCGGATACCGGCCCGATGACGCCGACGAAGAAGTGGACATCCGGGTGCGCTTTCCCTTCGACGAACGCAATCTCACACAACTGGTGAACCTGCGCGTGCCGACTGCCTACGGTCTGGTGCCGATCGAAAACTTCGTGGAATTCAGGCCGGCCCCCAAGACCGGGATCATCAAGCGGGTGAACGGGCAGCGGACCCTGACGGTCTCCGCCGATGCCGCGAAGGGGCGGCTGGTCGACGACCAGGTCCGTCGCCTCGAGGCCGCCCTCGAAGAAGATCCACTCCCAGAAGACGTGCGGTTGCGCCTTCGGGGCCAGGCGGAGGAGCAGGCGGAGGCCGCCGGCTTCCTTGGCTGGGCCTTCCTGCTCTCGGTCTTCCTGATGCTGGTGATCCTGGTCACCCAGTTCAACAGCCTGTTCCAGGCCGCACTGGTGCTCTCGGCGATCGTGTTTTCCACCTCGGGCGTGCTGCTGGGACTGCTGCTGCGGCAGGAACCCTTCGGGATCGTGATGAGCGGCGTCGGGGTCATCGCACTCGCGGGTATCGTGGTGAACAACAACATCGTGCTGATCGATACCTTCAACCGTATGCGCCAGCAGGGACTGGGGGCCGTGGACGCAGCGCTGCGCACGGGCGCCCAGCGGCTGCGCCCGGTACTGCTGACCACAGTGACCACCATCCTCGGCCTGATGCCGATGGTGTTCGCGCTCACGGTGGACTTCATCGGCCGGGACGCCAGCGTGGGGGCGCCGTCCACCCAGTACTGGGTGCAGCTGGCCACTGCAATCTCCGGAGGCCTTGTCGTCGCCACGCCACTGACGCTGTTGCTCACGCCGGTGCTGCTTGCGTGGGGCAGCCGTGAACACGCGCGGTCGTCCGCGGATGCACTGAAGGAACCCGCAGCCGGGGCCACGGCGCACAAGGAGGCGTAGGCCGGTATCGGAAGAAAGCGGCGGCAGTTGGCGCGCGCCACTGGAGAGTGCGCCATCCCGTAATTACGCATAATGTATATTATGTTAAATAACATAACGATCAGCCGTGTTGCGTGCGAAGGGCTGAATCGTTGCGTGGCGTGGAAGGTGTCGCGTTCTCCCACCGCGCTCGGCCGCCCGGGCAGCGCCCCCGCCCACTACGGAGCCGGCAGCTCCCGGCAGCGCTTGATCACCAGCGGGAGCAGTTGTTTCACCCGACCCATCGCGCTGTCGAGGTGGCGGGCGATGTCCTCCATCGTGATCAGGCCTTCCGAACGCCCGGCCGCCCGGTTCGCGACCACGGCGCAGCAGGCGTAACGAAGTTCAAGTTCGCGCGCGAGCGCCGTCTCCGGCATTCCGGTCATGCCCACCAGGTCGCAGCCGTCGCGCTCCAGGCGATCGATCTCGGCTGCGGTCTCCAGCCGGGGACCCTGTGTTGCCGCATAGGTGCCCCGCTCCATCGCACCGAGGCCGAGCTCGCGGGAAGCGGCGATCAGGGTCTGGCGCAGACCTTCGTTGTACGGATAGGTCATGTCGACGTGGGTCACGCCGTCGTCGCCATCGCCTTCGAAGAAGGTGTGGTGGCGCGACCAGGTGTAGTCGATGATCTGGTCCGGGATCGCGATGCGTCCGGGGGTCATGTGCTGCGTGATGCCACCCACTGCGGCCACTGCCAGCACGGTCTCCACGCCGGCATTCTTCAGCGCCCAGAGATTCGCCCGATAGTTGACCTGATGCGGGGGGATCGTGTGATGGGCCCCGTGTCGGGGCAGGAACAGGACCTCGTGTCCGTGATACTGGCCGATGGTCAGTGGACCCGAGGGTTCCCCGTAGGGAGTGTGCATCACCTCCCGCCGGCTGATCTCGAGATCCTTCAGCCGCGTGAGGCCGGTGCCCCCGATGATCGCAAGACGTCCCCCGCTCATGGCCTCCGGCGTTCCCTTACAGGCCCCGGACCGCGAAGATGCCGGGGGCGTTGCGCAGATAGTCATGGTAGTCCATGCCGTACCCGAAGAGGTATCGATTCGGCGCGTCGAGCGCCGCGTGGTCCACGGTGATGCCGGGATCCCGGGCCGGGTTTTCCTTGTTCACCAGGACAATGCTGACGACGCGACTCGCGCCCTGCTCCATGCAGAACCCGCAGATCCCGTCGAGCGTCACCCCGCCATCCAGGATATCGTCCACCACCACCACGGTGCGGTCCTGCATCGGGGTCTGCGGACGCACCAGCCAATGCAGATATTCGCCCCCGGAGGTCGCGCCGCGGTAGCGCGTCGCATGCAGGTAGTCGAGCTGCATCGGGAAGGACCAGCGCGACAGCAGGCCGCCGAGCAGGACCACGCAGCCATTCATCACCCCCAGAACCAGCGGGTTTGAATGGGACAGGTGGGCCGCGGTGGTTTCCGCAAGGCGGTCGATGGCCCGCTCCACCGCATCGCGGCTGTACAGGCAGTCGGCCTCGCTGAGAACGACGCGCACCTCTTCAGGGGTCATTGGAGGGGCCGCAGGCTGCCCCCGGCCGCGTCGCGGCCGGGGCGCCCGGGTATCAGTAGGTGAAGGTGACGGTGTCGTCGTCCATCGCCTCGGAGATCACGTAGGCGCCGCCCACGGTCTCCTCGACCTCGGGGATCAGGTCGTCGCCCCAGAGATCCAGGGTCGGGGTGCACACCTTCAGCGAGACACCCGCCTCCACCGCGTCCTTGATGAATTCGTACACGGACTTCGAGCTTCCCTCCTGCACGAAGAGGTTCTCGGCCACGCCCTTCTTGGCCAGCTCGCCGGCGCGGCCCGTCAGGACCAGCTCGACGTCGTATTCCATGGCCGCCGCCACGGTGGCCTGGAAGAAGGGCGCACCCAGTTCGGAACCGTTACGGGGATCGGTATTCACCATTACGATGAGGAGTTTGTCGGCCATGCAGTTTCTCCAGCAGTTGAATGAAAAAATTCCGGAGGGTCCCGGTGGATGGCATTCCACCGGCGACGATCCGGATCGCGTTATTTTAGACCATAATAATGCAGTAACGCACGTCCGGCGTCAGATTCCGCTCACGCACCGCGACCGGCCCGGACCCTGCAAGGGTTCGCAGCGGACGGGATCGATGGCGGTCGTCGTTCGCGCCGGGCGACAGCCGGATGCCGTGCTCAGGCGGGTGCGCGGAAGCGCTTCAGGCGCAGCGCGTTGGCGACCACGCTGACGCTCGAGAAGGCCATCGCCAGGGCCGCGAACACCGGCGAGAGGAGCAGGCCGATGGACGGATAGAGCACACCGGCCGCAACCGGCAGCAGGCTCGCGTTGTAGGCGAAGGCCCAGAAAAGATTCTGCTTGATGTTGCGCAGCGTGGCCCTGGACAGGGCGATTGCCTGCCGGATGCCCGAGAGATTGTCGGACATCAACACGACCTCGGCCGACTCCATCGCCACGTCGGTGCCCGACCCGATCGCGATCCCGATCTCAGCCTGCGCGAGCGCGGGGGCATCGTTGATGCCGTCGCCTACGAAGGCCACCCGGCGACCGTGCTGCTGCAGAGCGCGGACCGCCTCGACCTTGCCGTCGGGCAGGACCTCCGCAATGACCTCGTCGATGCCCAGCTGGCGTGCGATCGCCTCCGCGGTACGGCGATTGTCCCCGCTGACCATCACGACCCGCAGCCCCTCTCCCTGCAGCCACTCCACTGTGGGCGCGGCGCTCGGCTTCGGCGGGTCCGAGACCGCCAGCAGCGCGGCGAGGCGTCCGTCAACCCCCACGTATAGCGTGGTCGCGCCCTGATCCGCCATGCGGTCGGCATCGGCGTCGAACTGGACGGTATCCGCGCCGGATTCGGCCAGAAAACGCCGGGAACCGACACGGACCTCGCGCCCCTCGACCGTCGCACGCGCCCCCTGCCCCGGCTCGGCCGCGAAGTTCCGGGCCACCTCCGCGACAAGCCCGCGCGCGTCGGCGCCGCGCACGATCGCCTGGGCGATCGGGTGTTCCGAGTGCGTCTCCACGCTGGCCGCCAGCGCGAGCACCGCTTGCTCTTCGAAGCCCTCGGCAATCCGGACGCCGGTCAGCTCGGGGCGCCCCTCGGTCAGGGTTCCGGTCTTGTCCATCGCCACGACCTCGATGTCGCGCAGGGCCTGCAATGCGTCGCCACCCCGGAACAGCACCCCCATCTCGGCCCCCTTCCCCGTGCCGACCATGATGGAGGTGGGCGTGGCCAGCCCCATTGCGCAGGGGCATGCGACGATCAGTACCGCGACCGCATTCACCAGTGCCAGCGTCAGCGCCGGCGCCGGGCCGAAGATCAGCCAGACGACGAAGGTCAGCACGGCGATCCCGATCACCGCCGGCACGAAGTATCGGGTAACCTGATCCACCAGTGCCTGGATCGGCAGCTTGGAGCCCTGCGCCGCCTCCACCATGCGGATGATCTGGGCCAGAACCGTGTCGGTGCCGACCCGGGTCGCGACAAAGGTCAGGCTGCCCTCCCCGTTCACCGTCCCCCCGACGACCTGCGCCTCGGGCTCCTTCAGCACCGGGACGGGCTCGCCGGTGATCATCGATTCGTCCACCCAGGAGGAACCTTCGACCACCCTGCCATCGACCGGGAGACGTTCGCCGGGGCGCACCAGTACATGGTCCCCGGGACTCACCTCGTCCGCGCCGATCTCGACCGTCCTGCCGTCACGCATCACCCGGGCCGTGCGCGGACGCAGGCCCATCAGCTTGCGGATGGCCTCCGAGGTCGCGCCGCGGGCGCGGGCCTCGAGCACCCGGCCGAACAGGATCAGGGTGATGATCACCGCCGCCGCCTCGTAGTAGACGTGCACCGTCCCCGCCGGCAGCAGCCCCGGAGTGAAGGTGGCGACCAGCGAATACCCGTAGGCGGCCGACGTGCCCAGCATCACCAGCGAGTTCATGTCCGGGGCACCCTGAAGCAGTGCGGGCCAGCCCTTGCGGTAGAACAGCAGGCCCGGCCCGAACTGCACCCCGGAGGCCAGGACGAAGAACAGCAGATGAAGGTTCTGTGTGCCGATCGTGCCCTGCACCCAGGCACGCAGGGCCGGCACCAGGTGACCCCCCATGTCCAGCAGAAAGATCGGCAGCGTCAGCGTGGCCGCGAACAGCAGGGACCGCTTCAGCCCGCGGTATTCCGACTCCCGTGCGGCCCGCTCGCGGTCCGGGCGGTCCGCGGCGGCGCCCTGGATCTCCGCCTCGTAGCCCGCCGCCTCCACCGCTGCGACGAGTTCAGCGGGATCCGCCAGCGCCGGCAGGTAACGTACCCGTGCGGCCTCCGTGGCCAGGTTCACGTCCGCCTGCAGCACCGCCGGGTGCCGCTGCAGCGCCTCTTCCGCCCGACCCACGCATGACGCACAGCTCATGCCACGCACGCTCAGGGTGACCTCGTCGCTGCCGGGCTCGTAGCCGGCCTTCTCGACCGCCGCCACCACCGCAGCCGGGTCCGCGCCGTCCAGTTCCACGCTCGCCTTCCCGGTCGCCAGGTTGACGTTGGCGGCGACCACGCCGGGCACCGACCGGATCGCGTCCTCCACCCGGGCGACACAGGAGGCACAACTCATTCCGACCACCGGCAGGTCCAGGGTCCGGGTCCTGCGGCTCCGTTCGTTTGGCCTCGGGAGGGAGATGTCCATCGTCAGAGTCTAGACGCATCCGCATGGGCTGCGGCGGCGTGCGGCCAACGGGGAGCCTCGCTTGCGGCGGAAGCAAGCTTCCGCACTCCATGATGGCTCGGGTGCCGTGTGCAGGAAGCTTCTGTGCTACACGATGTAGGTGGGATGATGATCGATCAGGGCCTGCAGCCGGCCCCGCGCGGCATCCAGACGTTCGGGGTCGGCGTCCGTCGGGCGACCGCGCATCGCCTCCAGGCGCCGCTGGCTGTCTGCGTTCGGTTCGCGGTCTCCAAGGGTCCCAAGGATCTCGTCCATTGCCGGGAAGTCGTTGCAGATCAGCACCATGTCGCACCCGGCGTAGAGTGCGGCGTGGGCGCGCTCCGCCGGTGATCCCGCCCCGGAGGCACCGCTCATGCCCAGATCGTCGCTGAAGATGGCGCCGTCGAACCCATAGCGTACCCGCAGCAGATCATGCAGCCAGATGCCCGAGAAGCCGGCCGGGCGGGAGTCGACCTCCGGGTAGATCACGTGTGCCGGCATGACCCCGCCCAGGTGCGGCAGCAACGGGAGGAAGGCGCCGAGATCCTCCGTCTCGATGTCGGAAAACGGCCGCGGGTCCACCGGGGAATCCGTGTGGGAGTCCGCGGCGACCGCACCGTGGCCGGGAAAATGCTTGCCCACGCCGGACATCCCGGCCTCCTCCAGCCCGTCCAGCAACTGTCCCGCCAACATCACGATTACATCCGCGCGTTCGTGAAAGGCGCGCTCCCGAATGACCTCGCTGATGCCGATGTCCCGGTCGAGCACCGGCGTGAAGCTGAAGTCCACCCCCGCATTCCGCAGTTCATGTGCCAGCACCCACCCGGCATCCCGGGCAAGCTCCTGACCGCGCGTCGGATCGTAGTTGAAGATCTCCCCGATCTTCTGCATCGACGGAATTTCGGTGAGGCCCTCGCGAAAGCGCTGCACGCGGCCGCCTTCCTGATCCACCGCGACCAGCAGACCAGGGTTGCGCACGGCCCGGATGGCCGCGACCAGCGCCTGCAGCTGCTCGGGATCCTGGTAGTTCCGGGTGAAGAGGATCACCCCTCCCGCCGCTGGATGCCGCAGCCGCTCGAGGTCCTCGGAGGTCAGTTCCAGGCCGGTCACGCCGAGCATCACGGGCCCCAGGAAATCGGTCATATCGCGTCTTCCACACTGCTGAGCGTCCAGCCGAGTGTACCGAAAATCCGTCCGGCCCACGCGCGAGGCGAGCCATGTGCGGGGCGCGCGCCCTCGGCGATCCAATGTCCGGCACACCTGTCGCCCTCAGGGTGGCCGCCTGCATTTCCACTGCCGTTGTTCAACGCGAACCGACGACGGCCTCCGGGCGGAAGGCGCGTTCCTTGAGTTCCTCGATGCGGTCCCGCAGCTGTGCGGCTTCCTCGAACTGCAGGTCGCGGGCCTTCGCGTACATCTCCTTCTCGAGGCGTTCGATCTGCCGGGTGGCCACTTCCGGCGAATCGATGTAAACGGGCGCTTCGGGCTCGGCCGCGCGCCGGTCCCGCCGGCCCTTGCGGTGCCGCGCGTCCGGGCGGGCCTCGAGGATGTCGGCCACCGCCTTGCGGATGCCGAGCGGGGTGATGCCATGCGCCTCGTTGTGGGCCATCTGCTTCTCGCGCCGACGCTCGGTCTCGTCGATCGCCCGCTGCATCGAACCGGTGACTCTGTCGGCGTAGAGAATCGCCATGCCGTTCACATTCCGCGCCGCCCGACCGATCGTCTGGATCAGCGAACGGTCCGAGCGCAGGAAGCCCTCCTTGTCGGCATCGAAGATCGCGACCAGCGAGACCTCGGGCATGTCCAGGCCCTCGCGCAGCAGGTTGATGCCCACCAGCACGTCGAATTCACCGAGGCGCAGGTCGCGGATGATCTCCATCCGCTCCACCGTGTCAATGTCCGAATGCAGGTAGCGCACGCGGATGCCATGTTCGGACAGGTACTCGGTCAGGTCTTCGGCCATGCGCTTCGTCAGCGTGGTGATCAGCACCCGCTCCTTGCGCTCGATGCGCAGGTTGATCTCGGAAAGGCAGTCGTCCACCTGCGTGCCCGCCGGGCGCACCTCCAGCCGCGGATCCAGCAGGCCGGTCGGACGCACCACCTGTTCCACCACCGCCCCCGCGTGCTCCCGTTCGAAGGGCCCCGGGGTCGCCGAGACGTAGATCGTCTGCGGCTGCAGGCTCTGGAACTCCTCGAAGCGCAGCGGCCGGTTGTCCAGCGCCGAAGGCAGCCGGAATCCGTACTCCACCAGCGTCTCCTTGCGCGAGCGGTCGCCCCGGAACATCCCGCCCACCTGCGGCACGGAGACGTGCGATTCGTCGATCACCAGCAGCGCGTCCCGGGGCAGATAGTCGAAGAAGGTCGGTGGCGGCTCGCCCGCCGCACGCCCCGAGAGGTACCGCGAGTAGTTCTCGATGCCGGCGCAGTAGCCGATCTCCAGGATCATCTCCATGTCGAAGACGGTGCGCTGCTCCAGCCGCTGCGCCTCCACCAGGCGGTCTTCCGCCCGCAGGAACGCGAGCCGTTCCTTCAGTTCCTCGCGGATGTGATCGACCGCCTCCACCAGCGTTTCGCGCGGTGTCACGTAGTGGGTCTTCGGGTAGATGGTAAGCCGGGACACGGTGCGCAGGACCTCGCCGGTGAGCGGATCGAAATAGGAGAGCCGCTCCACCTCGTCGTCGAAGAGTTCGATGCGCACCGCCTCCTTCTCGGATTCCGCCGGGTGGACGTCGATCACCTCTCCGCGCACCCGGTAGGTGGCCCGGCGCAGCTCCATGTCGTTCCGGGTGTACTGCAACTCGGCCAGACGGCGCAGGATCTCGCGCTGGTCCACGCGCTCGCCGCGCTGAATGTGCAGCACCATGGACAGGTACTTGCGCGGATCGCCGAGGCCGTAGATCGCGGAGACGCTGGCGACGATGATCGCGTCGCGGCGTTCCAGCAGCGCCCGGGTCGCGGACAGGCGCATCTGCTCGATGTGGTCGTTGATCGAGGCGTCTTTCTCGATGTAGGTGTCCGAGGACGGCACGTAGGCCTCGGGCTGGTAGTAGTCGTAGTAGGAGACGAAGTACTCGACCGCGTTGTGCGGGAAGAACTCCTTCATTTCGCCATAGAGCTGGGCGGCGAGGGTCTTGTTCGGCGCCAGGATGATCGTCGGACGCTGGGTCGCTTCGACCACCTTGGCGATGGTGAAGGTCTTGCCGGACCCGGTGACGCCAAGCAGGACCTGATGAGCAAGCCCGTCCCCGATACCCTCCACGAGCCCGCGGATGGCCTCGGGCTGATCGCCGGCTGGCTCGTAGCCGGAGACGACCTCGAACCTCCCGTCCGTTACCGGCTTATCTTGGTCAGGGGAATTCAGTATCATTTCAGCCTCGCAGCGGCATAGCCGCATTGCCCACCCCAGCGATCGCCCGAGGCCCATCTTGGACACCCAGCTTTCCGAACGCGTTCAGCGCATCAAGCCCTCCCCCACCCTCGCCGTCACCGCCCTGGCGGGCCAACTGAAGGCCGAGGGCCGGGACATCGTCGGCCTCGGTGCCGGAGAACCCGACTTCGACACCCCGGAGCATATCAAGCAGGGCGCGATCGATGCCCTTGCCCGCGGAGAAACCAAGTACACCGCCGTGGACGGCACCGCCGCACTGAAGCAGGCGGTCATCGCGAAGTTCGAGCGCGACAACGGGTTCGCCTACGAGCCCAACCAGATCCTGGTCTCCTCCGGTGGCAAGCAGAGCATCTTCAACCTCTGCCTGGCCCTGCTGAACGAGGGCGACGAGGTACTGATCCCGGCCCCGTACTGGGTATCGTACCCGGACATCGCCCTGCTGGCCGATGCCACTCCGGTGGTGATCTCGGCAACGCAGGAGACCGGATTCAAGATCACCGCCGACCAGCTGCGCGCCGCGATCACCCCGAAATCGCGGCTGATGTTCCTGAACAGCCCGTCGAACCCGACTGGTGCGGCCTACACCGCCGAGGAACTGACCGCGCTCGCCGAGGTGCTGCGCGAACACCCGCGGATCGTGGTTGCGACCGACGACATGTACGAACACATCCTGTTCGCGGGTGGAAGCTTCGTGAACATCCTGAACGTCGCACCGGATCTGGCACCGCGCACGGTGGTGCTGAACGGGGTCTCCAAGGCCTACGCGATGACCGGCTGGCGCATCGGGTATGCCGGCGGCCCGGCGCCGCTTATCGGCGCGATGAAGAAGATCCAGTCGCAGAGCACCTCGAATGCGACGTCCATCGCGCAGGCCGCCGCGGTCGTGGCCCTGAATGGCGACCAGCAGTGCGTGCGCGACATGTGCGTGCAATTCGAGAAGCGCGCCCATCGGGTCGTCGAAGGCCTGAACGCCATTCCCGGCATCGAGTGCCTGATGCCGGACGGGACCTTCTACTGCTTCCCGAAGATCACCGGTGCGATGGAGACGCTGGGCATCGACACCGACCTCGAGTTCTCGCGGCGGCTGCTCGACGATGTCGGCGTCGCGCTGGTGCCCGGCAGCGCCTTCGGCACCGACGGCCATGCCCGGATCTCCTTTGCCACCAGCATGGAGATGCTGGACAAGGCGATCGAGCGAATCGACCGCTTCGCACGCGGCGCTTGACTACCCCGGCAACGGTCTTTACGATTCGCGCCTCTCTATTCCCCGGTAGCTCAGTCGGTAGAGCGGGTGACTGTTAATCACTAGGTCGGCGGTTCGAGCCCGTCCCGGGGAGCCAAAAAACAATGAAAAAGGCCACCTTGCGGGGTGGCCTTTTTCATTTCTCCTTTGGTGTCGCCGCTGTGTAGCCAGCTCAGGTAAGTTGCGCAAGCGTGACCAGCGGGCCTTGGCGGCGAATCCCTTTTCGGTACGCTTCCCTCACCGATTTCCAGTGGACCGCGCGGGCACACGCCTTGCGGTGTCCGGCATGGGCAGCAACGCCGGCTCCTTTTCGGATATCGCACTATCGCTCCTGCGCATGGCCTTGCCGTCCGCTGGATTACGTAGTTTTGCCAAGTTACACCCGGATTCCAACGAGCATACTTGATGAAAATCTTCATTCAGAAAACCCCTGCACACCGATAGCGCGGAAGGGACGCTACCGCTGCTCGAGGGCCCGTTCATCATCGTGCTCGCAGGACCGTCGGCTCTGGAGCGTTACGGCCACACGGACCGGCGTATACCGCCGCGCGGGGACCTGCCGATAGCGTGTGATTGCGCTTCGCCCGAGTCCATGGTACTGCGCAGGCGACCCATGACACCGCACCGGCGAAGGCCCGCAGGGCGGAAACGGAGACATCAATGCACGCATCGCGGCGCAGTTCCTCGTTGCATCCGGTTCCTCCCGCACCAGAAACGCGGTCCGGGAGGAACAAGGCCATGCCCTTGCGGCAACTTGGACGCGGTACGTGCGGTGAACTCGAACAGGCGCTGAACCATGAATGGCTGGTCACCAACGGCATTGGCGGTTTCGCCGCAGGGACCGTCAGCGAAACCAATACCCGCCGTTATCACGGTCTGTTGATCGCCGCCCTCGCCCCACCTGTGGCGCGGACGCTGATGGTCTCGGCGGTCGACGTGACTGTGACCTACGGTTCAGCCGAGTATCGCCTGGCCACACACGAATTCGCCGACGGCACGGTCGCGCCGCAGGGCTACTTGCATCTCGAATCCTTTCAGCTCGATCACGGCATGCCGGTCTGGCGTTATGCCATCGCCGATGCGGTACTCGAGAAACGCCTGTTGATGCAGCCCGGGCACAATACGACCCAGGTCGGTCTACGGGTGCTGCGCGCCACCGCACCGCTCCATCTGGAACTGACGCCCCTGTGCGCCTACCGTGACCATCACGCTCATGGCCGTGGCGGCTGGCAGCCGCGCCTGCGTGAGATCCCCAGCGGCTGCGAGATCGAGGCCTTCGCCGGCGCCGTGCCCTACCGAGTCAGTTGTGCCGGCGCGCGCTTCACGCCGGAGCCGGAATGGTACTGGCATTTCCGGCATCGCGCCGAGGGCGCGCGCGGTCTGGATGAGACCGAGGACCTGTATCGGCCAGGCCGGTTCACGCTCTCACTAGAAGCGGGCGCGCAGGCGACTGTGGTGCTGTCCACCGAGGTGGAGGTGGATGACGCTCAGGCGTTCGCTCATCTGCGCCACGACGTGGAACGCCGCGGCGCCGCCCTTCTGGGTCCATTACCCGCCGGATGTCCCGGCGCCGTGCGGCAGTTGGCGCTGGCGGCGGATCAGTTCCTCGTCGAACGTCATCGGGCGGGTGGCGCGCCGGGCAAGAGCCTGATCGCAGGCTACCCGTGGTTCAGCGACTGGGGCCGCGACACCATGATCGCCCTGCCCGGGCTCACCCTCGCCACGGGGCGAGACGAGATCGCCGCGGAGATCCTGCGCACCTTCGCCGCCCACCTCAGCGAAGGCATGCTACCCAACCGCTTTCCCGACGGCGGGGAGACGCCGGAATACAACACCGTCGATGCCACCCTGTGGTTCTTCCACGCGGTCGCGCAGTACACCCGTTCCAGCGGCGACCCATCGCTTGCCGCCGAACTCTATCCGGCGCTCAGCGACATCATCGGCTGGCACCGGCGCGGGACGCGCTACGGCATCCAGATGGATCCCGCCGACGGACTGCTGGCCTCTGGCCAGGACGGGGTGCAACTGACCTGGATGGACGCCAAGTTTGGAGACTGGGTAGTCACACCGCGCACCGGCAAGTGCGTGGAGGTCAACGCACTTTGGTACAACGCCCTGCGCGTGATGGAGGGATTGGCCTCGACACTGGAGCAGCAATCGGAGGCCGACTTCTACAGGCAAGGGGCTGAACAGGCCAAGCTCGGTTTTCAACGCTTCCGGAATCCGGCACGGTCGGCCTTGTATGACGTGATCGACGGGCCGGAGGGTGATCCTGGTCTCGACGGCCGCCGCTACGATGGCCGCTTGCGTCCCAACCAGATCTTTGCCGTCTCCCTGCCCCACAGCCCGCTCGAACCGGCCGATCAACAGGCCGTCGTCGACGCCTGCGCGCGTGAACTCTTGACGTCCCACGGCTTGCGCAGTCTCGCACCGGGCGAACCGGGTTACGTGGCGCAATACACCGGCGGCCCGCACGAACGCGACGGCGCTTATCACCAGGGCACCGTCTGGGCGTGGCTGATCGGTCCCTTCGTCGATGCGCATTACCGGGTGTATGGCGATGCCGCACTGGCCCGGTCGTTCCTCGAACCGCTGATCCTGCATCTGGACAGCGACTGCCTGGGAAGCATCAGCGAGATCTTCGATGCGGACCCGCCGTTCTCCGCCCGCGGTTGCTTCGCCCAGGCTTGGAGTGTCGCGGAGGTGCTGCGCGCCTGGCTGAAGCTACATGATGCCGGGGCGGCACAGCCGGCTCACCACCAAGGAGAAACGCATGACAGCCGGAACGCATGAGCCGTCCTCCCATGATCAATACGCGAGCACGGATGCCGAGCAGGGGCGCATGGCAGCGAGGGACAACGAGGCCGTCGCCTGGGACCGTTGGGGCCCCTATCTCGCCGAGCGCCAGTGGGGCACGGTGCGCGAGGACTACAGCGCCACGGGCGAGGCCTGGGATTCCTTCAGCCACGACCAGGCACGCAGCCGCGCCTATCGCTGGGGTGAGGATGGGATTGCCGGGATCAGCGACAAGCAGCAGTGCCTGTGCCTGGCCTTGGCACTCTGGAACGGCCGTGATCCCATCCTCAAGGAGCGACTGTTCGGACTGACCAACGGCGAGGGCAACCATGGCGAGGACGTCAAGGAGATCTACCACTACCTGGACGCCACGCCCAGCCACTCCTATCTCAAGATGCTCTACAAGTACCCGCAGGCGGCGTTCCCCTACACCGAGCTGGTCGAGGAAAACCGTCGCCGCGGCAGGGATGCGCCCGAGTATGAGTTGATGGATACAGGCGTATTCGACGACGACCGCTATTTCGACGTGTTCGTCGAATACGCCAAGGCCGATGTCGACGACATCCTGATGCAGGTTACCGCGCACAACCGGGGCGCCGAGGACGCCCCGTTGCATATTCTGCCGCAGCTGTGGTTCCGCAACACCTGGACATGGGGCTACGACTCGACCCGTCCCAGGCTCTCCGCCGACGAACGTGGCTGTATCGTGGTCGAACACGACAAGCTGAAGGGATTCCATTGCCACCTGGACGGCGACCCCGACCTGCTGTTCTGCGACAACGATACCAATGTGCGGCGCCTCTACGGCATCCAGGAACCCGGGCATTTCAAGGATGCCTTCCATGACCATGTCATCCAGGGTGACGGACACGCCGTAGACCCGCAGCAGAACGGGACCAGGGCCGCTGCACACTATGTGCATGCCGTGCCCGCGCACGACCAGGTAGTGGTGCGTGTACGCCTGGCCAAAGGGCTGAATCCCGCACCCTTCGCCGACTTTGACGCGCTCATGCAGCAGCGCCACGCGGAGGCCGACGCCTTCTACACCGGCGTCCAGGCTGAGTTGCCCGACGCCGAGGCCCGGCTGATCCACCGCCAGGCCAGCGCGGGCATGATCTGGAGCAAGCAGTTCTATTACTACGATGTGCCGCAGTGGCTCAACGGCGACCCCGCCATGCCTCCCCCTCCGCCCGCCCGTCGTCGCGGCCGGAACCACGAATGGTCTCACCTCAACAATGCCGATGTGATCTCCATGCCGGACAAGTGGGAGTATCCCTGGTACGCGGCCTGGGATCTCGCCTTCCACTGTGTCGCCCTCGCCCCGATCGATCCGGCCTTCGCGAAGAATCAACTGCTGCTGATGACGCGCGTCTGGTACATGCACCCCAACGGCCAGATCCCGGCCTATGAATGGGCCTTCGGCGACGTCAACCCGCCGGTGCACGCCTGGGCCGTCTGGGAGGTCTACAAACGCGCGCGCGACGCCAATGGCGGCGAGGGAGACCGGGACTTCCTGGAGCGCGAGCTGCACAAGCTCATCGTGAACTTCACCTGGTGGGTCAACCGCAAGGATGCTGACGGCAACAACGTCTTCCAGGGTGGCTTTCTCGGTCTGGACAATATCGGTGTCTTCGACCGGAGCGCACCCCTGCCCACCGGTGGCCACATCAACCAGGCCGATGGCACCAGCTGGATGGCGATGTACTGCCTCAATCTCATGCGCATCGCGCTGGAGCTCGCCCAGCACAACCATACCTATGAGGACATCGCCACCAAGTTCTTCGAGCATTTCCTGCATATCGCGAAGGCGATGAACAACATCGGTGATGATGGCATCGGCCTTTGGGACGAGGAAGATCAGTTCTTCTATGACGTGTTGCGTTTCCCCGATGGCGGCATGCTGCCGCTCAAGCTCCGCTCGATGGTGGGCCTGATCCCACTTTACGCGGTCGAGATTCTGGAGCCGGAGCTGCTGGATAAACTCCCGGACTTCAAGCGGCGCCTGGAGTGGTTCCTGGAGTATCGCCCGGACCTGGCCGCCCTGGTCTCGCACTGGGAGGAACCCGGTCGCGGCAACCGGCGCCTGCTCTCCCTGCTGCGCGGTCACCGCATGAAACGACTGCTCACGCGCATGCTCGATGAGGACGAGTTCCTGTCGGACTTCGGAGTGCGTTCGCTCTCGCGAGCTCACCTGGAGCAGCCCTATGTCTTTCACTGCACCAGCGAACCGGTTTCCGTGCGCTACGAGCCGGGCGAATCCGAGACGGAGGCCTTCGGTGGCAATTCCAACTGGCGCGGCCCGATCTGGTTTCCGGTCAACTACCTGCTGGTGTCCTCGCTGCGCCGCTTCGCCAAGTACTACGGCCCGGAGTTCCGCATCGAGTACCCGAGCGGCTCGGGCAGCTTCTCCTCCATGGAGGAACTGGCCGACGCCCTGGCCGAGCGCCTGACTCGGCTGTTCCGCCGCGACGACAAGGGCCGCAGACCCAGCTTCGGTGAGCAGGAAAAGTTTCAGAGCGATCCGCATTTTCGCGATCACTTGCTGTTCTATGAATATTTTCACGGTGACACCGGACGCGGCGTCGGCGCCTCGCATCAGACTGGCTGGACGGGACTGATCGCCGAGTTGCTGCAGTCACACCGGCACGACTGATGTCCGCGCACTGCACAAGGCATGACACCGATGAGCCCGAATGAACCCATCCCCGAAGTCGCGATGCCGCATTGCCCTCATCGAAATCTGCTGCGTGGTCAGAAGGCCCTGGTAACCGGGGCCAGCCCCGGGACCGGCAAGAGCGTTGCGATCCATCTGGCGCAGGAAGGCGCCGACGTGGTCGTTAATTACGTTGGCTCCGCGGAACCGGCCGAGGAGGTCGTGGCGACCATTGCATCGAAGGGCGGAAAGGCCATCGCCATTCAGGCGGATGTCTCCAAGGAGGACCAGCCCCAGAATGCCCAACCAGAGCAGCGGGAGCCCACCACGGAGCAGCAGCACCAGACCAATAAGCATGGTGCCGAACATCAGCAGAGCACCCCACTGCAACATCTGCCGGGGCGTCAGCTGTCAGGCGCTCCAGTACCTCCGCCCGTTGCAGGTTTTTGATCATGACCCACACTTTGGCGGGCTGTAGGATGGCCTGGAGCCTGGGATAGCAGCTGGCCCGACGGATTTCATCGAGAGGCATCCGCGAGGTGACGACCTCGAATGAACCGGGCCCAGCCACTTGCGAACGGGGCTGGGGCCGGTCCGGTGCGCGCGGCCGGGCCGATCGATTACCGCTTGCCCGGGAGCCGCTTCGCCCGGGATGATGGTGCATCATGAACAGCGACAAGAACGATAACGTCAGCACCCAGATCGACGCCTTGCGCGACGCGCTCGATCGCCGCAAGCGCAAGCGGGTTCGGCGTATTCTCCGCACGATGCACCCGGCCAAGGTCGCCAGTGTCCTGGAGACGCTGACCGCGGACCAACGCATCGCGGTCTGGCAGCAGATCGATGAACGAGTCGAGCAAAAGGTGCTCTCGCACCTCTCTCCGGCGATGCAGGCCCAAATCACACAGGAGGCGGGAGCCGGCGAGCAGGGTGAAGCGCCGGGTGCCTCGAGCGTCGAGCAGACCGCGGGCGCCGGTGATTCGGAGGTCGCTGCGGAGACGCAGCTCAAGCTGGTCCTCGAGGCACTCGAAAACGGCAAGCTCAAGCGCATCGCGCGCCTTTTCCGCAAGCTCCATCCGGCGCGCATCGCCGGGCTGCTGGAATCGCTGCCGGCCAACGAACGCGCGGCGGCCTGGGACATGGTCGACAACGAGCGCACCGGCAAGGTCCTGCGCCATCTGCACGAGGAAGTTCGCCGACGTCTGGCCACGGAGATGGAGTTCGACGACCTGGTCGACGCGGCCCGTGATCTCGAGCCCGATGACCTGGTGGACCTGATCCAGGATCTCCCTCCCAAGCTGGGTCGCGAGATCCTGCTGACGCTGAACCGGCGCAAGCGCGAGCGCGTCGAGTCGATGCTGTCCTACGACGAGGACAGCGCGGGCGGGCTGATGAACCCCGACCAGATCGCGGTGCGCGCCGACATCAAGGTGGGCACGCTGCTGCGCTATCTCCGTCTGCTCGAGGACCTGCCGCCGAACACGGATAAGTTCTTCATCGTCGACCGGGACAATCGCTACCAGGGTATCGTCCGCGCCCGGCGCGTCCTGACCGCGCGGCCGGAGACGGCGGTCGCCGACCTGATGGAGTCCGATTTCGAGCCGGTTCAGGCCTTGCAGTCCAGCGAGGGAATCGCGCGGCGTTTCGAGGATCAGGACCTGATCTCGGTGCCGGTCGTCGACGGTGACGGCCGGCTGCTCGGTCGCATCACCGTCGACGACGTGGTCGACGTCATCCGCGAACAGGCCGAGCGCTCGATGATGGGGATGGCCGGTCTCGACGAGGAGACGGACATGTTCGCTCCGGTGCTCGCGAGCAGCCGCCGGCGGGCGGTCTGGCTCGGGATCAATCTGCTCACCGCCTTCCTTGCCGCCTGGATCATCGGCCTGTTCGAGGCGACACTGGAGCAGGTGGTCGCACTCGCGGTGCTGATGCCGATCGTCGCCAGCATGGGCGGGATCGCCGGCAGTCAGACCCTGACGCTGGCCATCCGCGGACTGGCCACCGGTCAGCTCGGCTCAGGCAATATCCGCATCCTGCTGTTCAAGGAGGTCGGGATCGGTCTGCTCAACGGGATGCTCTGGTCCTTGGTGGTCGCCGCGCTGGCGGTGCTCTGGTTCGGCAACTGGATGATCGGCGCGATCATTGCCGCCGCGATCCTGCTGAATCTGTTGTGCGCCGCCGTGGCCGGTGTGGCGATCCCGATGGTCACGCGCAAGCTCGGGATCGATCCGGCGCTCGCGGGCAGTGTCGTGCTGACCACGGTCACCGACGTGGTCGGGTTCTTTGCGTTTCTCGGCCTGGCAACCCTGATCCTGCTCTGAGCACCGCTAGGCGCGGGTGCCGGCACGCATGCGGCCCGGCGTGCGCAGGCGATGTTCAGGTGGAATTCCGGTGAACCGGAGGGTCCGGCCTACGTGTTTCCACGGACTGTCACCGATCGCCGCACGAGTCAGGCTACGCCCAGAGTCAGATTGTACCGTCCACATCAGGGAGGGAAGCGCCATGTGCGACCACAAGGTTCACTCCACAGCCGCCGAACCGACTTTCAATGCCGTCGACAAGGACCGCCGTCGCCTGCTCGCCGGTGGACTGGCGGGCATTACCGCAGCCACCCTGGGTGGCCTGCCCCGCGGCGCCGCCGCCGATGAGAATGCCGGCGATCCCTACGCCCGGTCCGAGCAGCCCGCCCTGCCGGATGGCGGATTCGAGCTCGACCTCCAGCGAGCCGCTCTGGTGGTAACCGACCCGCAGATCGATTTCCTGAGTCCCGACGGCGTTACCTGGGAAGTAGTGGGCGAGAGCGTGCGGGAGCACGGAACCGTCGAGAATATCCGGCGCCTGTTCGCCGCTGCCAAGCAACGCGGTATGACCGTCGCCGTATCGCCGGAAATCCCATGCCTGGAATTCCCTGCGGTATGGCCTGCCATGTTCCCGATTCGTCACCGCGCCCGGTTGCCGCAGACAGCAGGACAACCCTTTCGCTGGGCTTGAGGTAACGCCATCGGCCGCGGCAGGTCGCTGCACGCGAAGCGGATGATCCGAAAGCCGGACTGCGCTATAACGGTACCGACCGCCATCTGTTACCGTTCACCGCTCGAGCATCCGATGACATTGCCGTCCCGACGCCGTTTTGCGCTGATGGCGCTGGCCACTCCCCTCGCACTGCTGACCGGGACGGGCGGCCGTGCCAATCCCATCACGGATCTGATTGCCAACGCCCAGACGCCCCGGTATGCCGGCGAGGTCTGGGTCCTGGTGGACGACCAGGCTGCAACGCTGACCGTCTATCGCGGCGATCACGCGATCGAGCGCTTCTCTCCGGTCTCGCTCGGACGCGGCGGTGCGAAGCCGGCACGCCTGCGCGGAGATAACACGACGCCGCTCGGGGAATTCCGCGTGAACCGGTTCAACCACGAGAGCCGGTGGCACATCTTCATCGGGATCGACTACCCGACGCCCACACATGCCCGGACGGCACTGGAATCCGGGGTCTTCACAGAGCAGGATTACGAGGCCTATCACGTCTATTACCGGCGCCATGGCCACCCGCCCCAGAACACCGCTCTGGGCGGCGCGATCGGGATCCACGGCATCGGGCGCGGCAGCCCCGACGTCCATAGCCGCTTCCACTGGACCGAGGGTTGCGTTGCGGTCACCAATGAGCAGATCGAGCGCCTCGCGGAACTGGTTGGCATTGGCACCCGGATCGTGATCCGTTAGGCACTCCTGCGATGCGGCCCGCCACTGGCGTGGATGGCAGGCTCCGGCTACGCTACACCAGACCGTGAAGATCGCCACGGGCCGGCCCAGACAACGGTGCCGTGATGGCCTGTGCGGCCGGGATCCATGAGATCGCTCTAACCTCTGTTCGGGAAACAACCAAAGGAAAAAAGACCATGAACGCGAAGAGCAACGTCCTGAAGCTCGCTGCAGTTGCCGCCTCGCTCGCTGTCCTGAGCGGCTGCGCCTCCACCAAGGCGCTGGACGAAGTCCGCCTCGCGGCCGAGGCCGCGAAGGCAGAGGCGGCAGAGGCCACGGCCCTGGCCAGCCAGGCCCAGGGCACAGCGAACGAGGCCCAGGCAACCGCGAACGAGGCCCTGCGTACGGCGAACGAGGCGGACCAGGACGCGGCCGAGGCCAACCGGGTTTCGGAGCAGAACCGCGAAGAGATGAACCGCATGTTCCGCCGCACGATGCAGAAGTAGCCCAGGGGAGGCAGCCGCAGGGGGCGACAGCCGCCCCCCTGCAGCCCGTTACTCCGGGACGCCGGGACTCTGGCGGCTCGGGCCCCGCAGCGGAACCGCAAGCCCGTTGGGGTTCTCGACCAACTGGCGCAGACGCCTGTAGGCCACGGGATTCAGGTTGTCCTCGAAGGCGACAAGGGCCACCACGTCGAGGGCGTTGCGGACTGGCTCGAGGCTTCCCACGTTCTCCTCCAGTTGCGGGAAGGACTGAACGTACAGCACGTTGTCCTCGGACCAGCCCGCCTTGAACGGCTGGTCAATGATGTTGACCCGGGTGCCGGCCGGCACGCGGTCGAACAGCGACTCGATGTCCTCGGGGAACATGCGGATGCAGCCGCGGCTGACCCGCATACCGACGCCATCAGGCTGGTTGGTGCCGTGGATCAGGTAGCTGGGCAGGTCCAACAGGATCGCGTGCCGGCCCAGCGGGTTCTCCGGCCCGGGGGGGACGACTTCGGGCGTCGGCTCGCCGCGGACCGCGGCCTCCTCGCGCATCGATTGCGGCGGGCTCCATGACGGGTCGCGCACCTTCACCGTGGTCCGTGTCACTCCTACCGGGGTGGCGAATTCTTCGCGCCCGACGCTGATGGGGTAGGTCTCCACCACCTCGGGGCTCGAGTAGTAATAGAGCCGCATCTCGGACAGGTTGATCACAATGCCTTCGCGCGGGGCGTCCGGAAGGATATGGCGGGCCGGGATCAGGACCTCCGTTCCCGGTGCTGGCGCCCAGATGCTCACATTCGGGTTCGCGATCCGAATCTCTTCGAAACCCACGTTGTGCTCGCGGGCGATATCCACCAGCGTCTCGCGCTCCCGCACACGCGCGACGTAGTTCTCGCCGATCAGATCGCTGTTTTCAGGCAGGGGGTGGTGCCCGCGCGGCCAGGCATCGTCGGGAAGGTCCGTCGCGGTCGCGCCGGAGGCGAACGTGCAAAGCGCCAGCATCAAGACACAACACGCTGTCCCCAGGGCATGCCTCGACATCAACGTCCTCATACCATCCAATCCGATTGATCAGCCGTCCGCGCCCGTTGGATCAAACGCCCTCGCGGTCCCGCACCGGCGGCCCCGGCAACAACCGTATCAGATAATGCCGAAAACGCGCGCCAGACGCAGTACGAAGCCTGGAGTGATGCCTCGCGATGATCCTTCGCTGATGCGCGGACACCGCCTGGGTGGGTAAGGCCAGACACCGCTCCTGCGACGTTGTTCGCCCTGACCAGCCCTTTCGGGGCCGGGACTTCGGTGCAGGCATGCCGTGTTCGGATTGTCCCTGGGGCCTGCCAGCAGGCTACGTGCCCTCCCCTGCCAACGGCGCGCGGTCCCGTGGTCCGGGACTGACGTGCCGCTGCCTGGGAATTCCGGCGCCACCCAGGCCGGGTGGGTTACGAACGCAGCGCGATAGTCCGGCGTCAGACCCGATGCAGGTCGCGTGGCGGGACGTACTCATCCCGCGGATTGTCCTCTTCCTCGATGACCTCGACGCCCTGAGCCTCGAGCGCCGCGATCAGTTCCTGCCCCAGGTCGCCGAGGTCATCGGCGTGCCGCTTAAGGCTGGTCAAAAGGTCGGAGGCCTCGAAGTTGTCCATCCGCACGTGGGCCTTCTTGTCGGCAATCTCTTCCAGATTCATCGCTGATCCCTCCGCGGACTCAGTTTTCGATGCTCGGCTGCTTCGGCGCGTTCTCGTCGAAGGCGTGCGGCGGCTGACGGAACTCGTTGTTGGCCTCGGCGTAAGCCTCGCCAAGCGCCGAGGAGAGCGCCAGCGCCGCGTTGCGCATTTCCCGCGCCTTGCCGTTGATGGCCTTCGCCAGTTTCTGTCCCTGCTTCAGGTCAATGCCTAGTCGCAGATGGTTCTCGTCGATCCGTTCGATTTCCATACATCCTCCCGCTGGTTCGGTGCAATGTGCTGCACCGGCTTGAACTCCTCGGGGGATCATTGCGCACTCGCCGTGCCATTGGCGATCAACCCCCGGGGAAACCGGGACTCTGGCTGCCTCCGAACCACGCCGCGCGCCCCGCGCGCCGGCAGCGCACAACCGTCATCCATCGCGGCTCACGGAGCGAATCGGGCATGCAGCCGCTCGAGATCGATCTCGGTCCAGCCCTCCGGCTCCATCAACGCGTGCCAGGCGTCGATGTAGTCCCGGGCCGCGTAGGTGTGCCCGAACCCCGGCGGTGCGTCACCGGCCACCATGTCCGCCGCCAGCTGCAGCATGGTCACGATCGGGTACCAGCGCAGATCCTCGGACACGTCCGGGCCACGAGGCTCCCGCATCCACGCCGGCTGGCTGTAGAACGCCTGCGGATCGAAGAAGGTCACCGGGTCGCTCGCATGCTGGAGGTAACCGATCCGGAAGGATCCCCAGTCCGGGCCGGCCGCCTCGAATCCCTGTTCCTGGTTCATGAAGCGGACCACGGCCCCGTCGCGAAAGCGCGGAAGCCACGCCGGCGAATCCGGGTCCCGCTCGCGCGTCACCCTGCGCCAGGTGTCGCTGCGAAAGGGCGGACCGCTCCATAACGCGCCCTGGAAGGGGTCGTTGATGATATCGTAGCTGTCGAAGGAACGGTCCGAATTAAGCGCACCGAGACTCAGCCCGTACAGGTAGAGTTGCGGCCGACTGTCGTGCGGGAGCGAGGACCAGTAGCCGTATACCTGCCCGAAGATCTCCCGTGCGGTCTCGACACCGTATTCCGACTCCGCCATCAACGAGAGCGCGCTGGGCAGATACGAGTACTGCGCCGCCACCGAGGCGATATCGCCGCGCTGGAGGTATTCCACGGTGTCCAAAGCGGCGGGAGCCACCCAGCCGGTCCCCGTCGGGGTCACCAGCAGCAGCACCGAGCGTTCGAACGCCCCCACCCGCTTGAGCTCTTCCAGGGCCAGCCGAGCCCGTTCTTCGGGACTCTCGGCCGCGTTCAACCCGACGTAGACGCGAAGCGGGGCCAGTGCGGGTTCGCCCGAAAAGTCGCTCAACTCGGCCGCCGTCGGTCCCGAGGAAATGAAGCTGCGGCCCTGCCGTCCCAGGTCCTGCCAGTCGATGTAGGAAGCCGCACTGCCGACCTGCAAGGGGTCCGTTGGGCGCGCAAGGTCATCCTGGATCAGGGCGTCGAGACGCTGGTAGGAGTTGTCTGCCGCGCGCAGCCCGATCGTGAAGATCACCCCGTCGATCACCGACGAGAACAGCGCGGCCGCGATCGCGATTCCCACGACGTTGGACACGTGGGGCGCCACATAAGGCTGGAATCTCCTCGAGAGAAACTGGAAGGTACGCCTGAAGAGCCGAGCGAGGAACAGGACGACCATAAAGACGATCAGCGTCATCAGCGCCACCGTCACCGGCTGCACCCCGCCAACCTCCTCCATCCCCATCAGGGTGCGCACCGAATTCTGCCACTCGGTCGCCTGCCAGAGAAAGGTAGCCGCCACCACGGCACAGGCCATGGTTGCCAGGACCTTGACGAGCCAGCCGAGCCGGTACCCGGGAACCGGGAACTCCAGATAGCTCCACAACCAGCGCCCGAAGACCCCAACCGCATACCCCGCGCTGAAGGACAGCCCGGCGATCAGTCCCTGGACCGGCGGGGACCGTGGCACCAGGCTGGGCGTCAGCGAGAGCGCGAAGAACAGCGTCGCCACCAGCAGCCCAACAATGGAAAAGCCGCGCACCCACCGCATGCGGTTTTCTCCCCCCTCCTGAAATTGCACCCCCAGCATAGCCATCTTCGCCACCGGGAGAAAACGGCGCCGCGGCAGTGCGCGGGTGCCGGGGTCGGGTCTTGCCTCTGGCGTCGTTGAGGCACTCGTAGGGCAACACGCCGCACCCCATCGTATTCGCGAGGATCAAACGGCTAGAAATATATCCACGCATTGACATGTATAGACCGTTCGGTGTCTCCTTGACCCATCGGTAGACAACGGCTGGCACCGGCCGGTGTTCCCCGGACACCTCACACCGGAGCAATCCACGACGTTCGACCCGTCGCGTGCCTGTCCGACCGGCGTCATCTGCTGTACGAATCCCGATTGGTGTGCGAACCCCGACCCGACTTGATCCACGCCTGGCGCAAGGAGCCGAAAATGACCGAGAGAACCGAGAACGAGTACGAGCCCCGGCTGAAAACGCGTCTCGACCAGATCGAGCAGCGGATAGCGGCGCACGGGGTCGCGGGGACGCTTGACGAGCCCCCGGAGATGCTGACGCTCCACGAGACCTGGGCAGACAGCGAGACGCCCTGGGGTATCGTCGGAGAATTCGCGCGGGACCAGGTGGTCGGCCTCACGCAGGAGGACTTCGCCAGGGGCACGATCCGTGTGCTGGTACCGTGCAAGCTGGTGCTGTGCGAGTCCATCCGGTTCAATCCCAACGCCCCCGCTCCCTGCGCGGATGGCGGCATCGATCGCGCGCGTACCGACGACTGGTTTCCCAACCCGGATCAGGAGGCCTACTTCGCGAGTGGCGTGGCGCCGCACCCGGGCACGGCGGGGCTGGTCGGGGCGACCCCCACGCTCGCCTACCGGCTTGGTTTCTTTGCCGCGATCACGGTCGAGCACGGTGAGGGCACCATCATCGACCTCAACGGCTTCAGACTTTCATGCCACCCCCATTTCGCACTGCAGCAGCGGTTCCACGCGCTCATCGAACTCGCCAATCAGCCCTTCATCCCGGACCA
The DNA here is from genome assembly GCF_041690275.1 of Thioalkalivibrio sp. NCBI lineage: Bacteria > Pseudomonadati > Pseudomonadota > Gammaproteobacteria > Chromatiales > Ectothiorhodospiraceae > Thioalkalivibrio > Thioalkalivibrio sp. The sequence continues at coordinate 23,875 of NZ_JAWLHP010000002.1, read as the reverse complement.
GGGCCCGGCGAATTTTGGCCCGGAACTCCGGCCGGCGGGTCATGTGTGGATTCGCAACGGGCAGCTCGGCCGCTCTTCGCATCACGGCGTTCACGGCAACGGCATGCACGATGTCCTGATCTCGGATGTGACCTTCCGGGACTTCGAAGTGGCCGCCATATCGCTGAATGGCGGTCGGCGGATCGTGATCCAGGACTGCCAGATCGAGGGCACTGCGACCGGGATTCCGGTACTCGGCACCTACAGCACCGCACGCTTCGTACGACTGATCGGGCGCCAGCGACTGGCTCGCGCCGATGACTGGCTCGACGACGCGGGCTCGGGCGGAAGCCCGGGCCGTTCCGGAGTGCAGGCGGCGCGCGCGGTGCTGGAGTCGACGTTGCAGGAACTCGATACCGCAATGGACGACATGTTCGACTACGCCGCGGGCAAGCCCGGCACGACACCGCCCGCCATCTTCCACAACGTCTCGGGCCTTGCGGACGCCAATCCCTACGGCATTGCCATCCATGCGCGCGGCGTGCTGGTGAACGCCTTTCTCTGCAACGGTCCCGCATTCGGTCAGGTGGGGGACGCAGCCCGGGCCTACGAATGCACCGACGTAACCATCCGCCGCACCAACATCGCCAACATTCGCGGCGCCGTCCGTGAGGTCCTGGCACTCGCGGAACAGCCAGAGGGTGATGACGATCCACGTCACGGTGCCCCGATCGCTGATGCCGCCGGATCGCTGTTCCGGTTCTTCGGCCTGCGCTCGGCAATCGAAGTCAGCGATGGCCAGCCAGCGGAGATGGACGATGCCGGCAGGGCGCAGCTGACCCTGCTGGGCGCAGCCCAGATTGCGCTGGCCGACCTCGAACACAAGATGGTGGAGGCGGGAGCGCTCGCGGGCGCCCTTCAGGCCGCGAGGATCCCCGCGTCGATCGTCGCGTGGGCCTCCAGCGGGCAAATGCGGCTCGGGCCGGTGCCCAGGCGCCCGAACCTGTATCGCATCGTCGGCCAGAACAAGACGCGGTTCAGCCTTCAGGCCAACGGGGACTCCATGTTCCACGTGAACAAGGGGGCGGTGGGCCTGTTCCTGCAGGCGGTGGACGGGCTGACGCTCGACCGGGTGGTTGTCGCGGGCGTCCGCAACAGCGGATACCCGGGCGCCGACCTTCCGGGTCCCTACACCGGGCCCAGCGACGGCGGCCACACGGCCCAGGGGCGGCAAGTAGGCTACGGTGGTGCCGACGCCCGCGCGGTGCACGTGGGGGCGTGCTCGCACGTGGTGATGCGGCACGTCGCGGCCTCGGCGCTTGCCAGTGACTTCGGTTCCGCCCACGCCATCGGCATCGCAGGCGGATCCGTCGGCGTGGATGCGGAGGACCTCGTACTCGGCGATGTGACGGCGGGCCGCGGCTTCGAGGAGAGCGGTCAGCCAATCCCCGTGGCGCGGTTGCCCAATCGCGCACCCGAGGCCATCGGCCTGTTCGTCGACCGCTTCAGCCTCGACGTCCGGACCTCCGGCATCCACCGGCTGGGCGTGATCGAGTCTGCATGGGTCGATGGAACGCGCGTGGCCCGCATCGAGTCCCCTTCGCCCTGAAGCTGAAGCTGAAGCCGGGGTGGAGTCTTGCCCATGGCTCCCGAGATGCGCTGCTGAGGCGGAACGCAGGGCCCGACCCCAACGCTGCACCCGTTGACCGGCCGGACCTGCAGCTCCGCCGGCCACTGAGGTCCCTGCATGGCCAGGCGGTCATCCCTGCGGACGCGCAAGACCCCGGATGCCCGCATGTGCAAGCCGGTCCTGACCCTCGCCCTCCAGATGCTTGCGGCCGCGACCCCGGCATCTGCCCAGCGCGGCCACCGGGATGTGCCGCCCGTTCTCGATATCGAACCCTTCACCAAGGATCCGCGGTACAGCACCGCCCCCATCTCCCCCCAGTTCGGTCGGAAAAGACCCGGGAACTGGTCCCTCCCCGCCTTCGCGCAGTGGGTCAGGCGTACACGAGGGGTACCGCGGCCTCCGGTGCAAGCACCCGGAATGTCAGGCTCTCCTGCAGATAGAGCCGGACGGCCTTGTCGTTATGGGACAGATAACCGATGGAAAGGTCCTGCCCGATGCTGAGTTCGAAATCGCCCCCGCGCAGGCTCAACACGACCGCGCCGTCGACCGCCGGCGCCCAGATGATGGGACCGTCAAGCAGGCGCTGCACGTGTTCCAGCACCGGATAACCGCCGGCCGTGGTGGTCGTGGTGAGTCCCGCATGGCACTGGCGTCCCAGCGCGATCGCGTACGGACCGGCAACTCCGGCCTCGCGCAGCTTGTTCAGCGCATTCACCACGGCATTCGGGTATTGCAGATAATCGGTTGAAAGCGAGACGGCTTCTTCCGCCGACACCTCACAGATGCCCTGAATCTGACCGTCGGCATACCCGTGGAAGACGACCTGGTCCTCGGTCATCGCGATGCGGCGCGCGGCCTCCCTCACCGGATCGAGATCGGCATCCTTCGCGCCCCGTCCGATCGACTCCATCTCAAGAAGATCGAGCTGGAACGGCACCCGAAACTCGACCATCGGCTGAACCCGGCGCGAATGCGCCTGCACGCCATCGGCAGGCGCCTTCAGCTTCTTGATGCGACCGAGTCCGATGGCGGAAACGTCCCACCCCAGCGGCCCCTCGAAATCCACCAGCTTGCGCGCGGCCAGGAGGCGCACGAGGGTTTGCTTGGCTTCCTCTTCGATTTCCGCCCAGGAAGTCTCAGACAGTGGTGCAAGTTGTTTTCGCAAGTCGTTCATCGTGCGTACTCCCCTCGCAGGCTTCCAATGCCGAGCGAATCGTCCCGCGCCAACTCGCCATGGCCGTGTTCGCCCTGGCCGGTGGCGCCGTTCTCCTCGCTCTCCTCGAGTTGCGTGACATCGCCGCGGCTGAACAGATAGGTGCTCAGTTCCTCGTGCCACTTGGAATCGTTGCGCCGCAACCATTCGAGCACCATGCAGGCGTGCTCCTTCTCCTCGTCGCGGTTGTGGGCGAGGATGGCGCGCAGATCCGCATTCGATGAGGCCTTCACGCGCTGGTCATACCAGTCGACGGCCTCCAGTTCTTCCATCAGCGATACAATGGCCCGATGCCGGTCGATCAACTCCTCGTCGAGCCGCCCCGGATCCTCGTGAAGTGAAGTGCTTGAATCTCCCATGCCATCTAGCTCCTGTGGACACTCAGCAATAATGAACGTCCTGTTCGGCCCGGTTCAATGGGGAACAACCCGCATCCGCGGGGCATGTGGACTGCACAGGCCCCGCACCCCCGGGCAAAACCCGCGCGAGCGCTTCCCACCGCCGGCGCGAAGTGTTATCAGTAGGCGGGTTCCGAGCTGGCAGTGTCATGGACAAATACCCGGAAAAGAGAGATGCGCGAGACGATCGGGACCCGCCTGCGGACCGCAGAGGCGAGGCACGAAGGCTTGGCGCGCATTCGTCAGATACCCGCCGCTCCCGCAGGCTCAAGCCCCTGATCCCGTTTCTGATCTTCGCAGCCTTTGCGGCCTTCGTCGCAAGCCGGGAAATCCCTGCCGTGTCCGACTGGTTCGAAAGCGTCTTCCAGCCCGCCCAATGGCAGACCAAGGTCACATGCCGTGATGCCGTGCTGGCAGAGATGCCAGCCGGCAGTTACCCGCGCCTGCAGGACAGCGGGTCGCTGCATCAGACCCGGGACGGGTCAAGCGTGACCGGTATTCGCCTTACGATGCTGGGGCAGGACGGCGAGGAACGGGTCGTCCACTACAACTGCTACCTCACGGCTGACGGTGAACTGCACAGACTCGCTCCCGGCAGACCCTAGTGGACCATGCGGAGAGTTCGGTGACTATGGCGCACAGCCAGAAGGGCCGGGGACACACGTGAACCCGCACCCACGCGCGCGCCTTCGGCGGTTGCTCGCTGCCGGCCTGCGGCCCGAGGACGTCCCCTCCCCCGGTCCGGGCCAGGCGTCGGTCTGGGACTACCCGCGGCCCCCGGAGCTCGTGCCCGAACCGCGCAGGTTGCGCGTGGTATTCGGCGGCCGCGTGATCGCCGACACACAGGAGGGCCTCAGGCTCGGCGAGACCGCCAGCCCGCCGACCTATTACTTCCCGCCACAGGCCATCGCGGCGGAGGTGCTGCAGCCCAGCCGCCATCGCAGTCTGTGTGAATGGAAGGGGCAGGCGCGCTACTTCGACGTGGTCGCGGGTGGTGCCCGTGCGCCCAACGCCGCCTGGAGCTACCCGGGTGCACGCGGTCCCTACGAGGCGCTGGCCGGGTGGATCGCATTCATGCCCGGCCTGATGGAGGCCTGTTACGTCGGCGACGAAAAGGCGCGCCCGCAGCCAGGCCGGTTTTACGGTGGCTGGATTACCGACGACCTGACCGGGCCCTTCAAGGGTGAATCCGGCACGCTGCACTGGTAGCCTCGCGACGCCCGCTCGCTGCCCTCGCTTTCCGAGCGGATCGGCAGGTCGGGCCACGCATCACCGGCGGAAGAACGCGAGCACGATCGAGATCACCACGCTGATGATGATCATCGTGGTGATCGGGAAATAGAACCGCGCATTCTCGCGCTCGATCACGATGTCGCCCGGCAGACGGCCCCACGGGATCTTGCCCAGCCAGGGCCAAAGCAGCCCGATCGCCACGATCAGTCCGCCGATGATGATGAGCCACTTGCCGGTCTCGTTCATGGATCACCGTTCATGCGCATGCATGGGTTCGGGTCTCGCCCTTTGACCCGCCCCGGGTGGGCCGCGGTGCCGGCGTTTGCGCAGGGGATGGAGCCGGCACTCGCGACTACAGCCAATCAGCATCCAGACGTCGAGCACGCGCGACCGATGTCCGTGCGTCGAGGCCTCCGGAGAAGCCGATCTACATCACGAACTCGATGCGGTCCGCAAGGGCGTCCAGGGCCTCCTGAGCGCACTGCTCGTCCAGGTCTCCGCCCGGGGCGCCGGATACGCCGACCGCGCCGACCATGCTGCCGGCGACGACCACGGGGAGCGCGCCATCCAGGACGAGGACGCCATCGACGTGGTTCATCTCCATCCGGATGTCATCCCGGCCTTCCCGAAAGGCCGAAGAGGCCACACCCGACAGGATCACGGCCCGCGCCTTGTCGTGCGCGATCTGGATGGTGAACGGCGCCGCCAGCGTATCGCGCAGTATCGCCTGCGGATGCCCGCCGCGATCGACCACCACCGCGCTGGTCTGGTATCCCATCGCCCGGCAGGCATCCACCGTCTCCTGTGCGAGGTCGCGGGCCATTTCCACCGTCATCGTGCGCTGCGTGACGAAATCGGCGATTACCGGAGTGGCAACCATCGCGGCGAGAGCCAGGCCGGTGATGGCGGGCAGGAATCTGCGGACGGAAAGTTTGCGGTTCATCGAATTATCCTCCGGAAATGAGTGGCCATGCGTCCTCTTGACGCGCACCAGCGTCGCGGCATTCCTCCTGCGAGCCGGGTCGCGCCCCGCGCTGGCCGGGTTCCGGTCGGTGCCCGGAATGCGGAGACCGCCGGTCCGCAGATCATGCCCGCTCACCGACCTGCACGCGAGGCTTCATCTCTGCCTCAGCGCGGGCGGCGGGCGTGCGGCGCAGTTCGATCAGCGAGATTTCCCCCTGACAGTTGAAGCGCAGGGGAATCCCCGAGGCACCGGCACCGGAGCTGGTGTAGCCGAGCATGTTCCCATACTTCCAGGGGCCTGCGGCGGTGTATCGCGGTGCGCGGCTGTGGGTGAATACCGGCCCGATCACCGGGAGACAGATCTGTCCCCCGTGGGTGTGGCCGCAGAGATAGAGATGGGCGCCCTTGTCGGCCGCCTCGCGGAACACCTCGGGAGAGTGCGCGAGGAACAGCTTGAAGGCCTCTGGCGGCACCGAGCGAAAGGCGAGCTCGAGATCGTGGCACTTGTAGTAGTGCGGGTCGTCGACGCCGACCAGCCACAGGTCCTCGCCTCCGCGCCGGATGGCCTGTGCATCGTTGATCAGCATGCTGATCCCGGCCGCCTCGAATTCCGGCAGCATCTCGATGCAATCGTGGTTGCCGAGCACGCCGTAGATCCCGTCGGTGGCCTGCACGTGCCCCAGCAGATGGCGCAGCTCGCGCAGGGCCGGAGCCATCGGTCCGTACATCTCCATGCGGATGTCCCCGCCCACGAGGCAGAGGTCCACCGGATGCTCGGCGACATGGGCCACGAGCGCATCGGTGAGGCCCGGGAGCCCGTCCAGGTGCAGATCCGTCAACAGCAGGACGCGGTACCCGTCGAAGGCCGGAGGAAGGTCCTCGAATTCCACCGCATGCGTTCGAACGCATACGGCCAGCACGTTCTCCGTTCCACGGTCGTACCATCCCGCGGCCTTGAAGACACCGGTCATCAGCACGCGATAGTAGAAGTAGTTCTCGAAATTCAGCCATCGCTGCCAGTACGCCAGGGGCACATGGCAGGCCCGCCATTCCCGCAGGCGCGTGGTGGAACGCACCACCCGGGGATAGTTGTCGCTCGGTGGCCGCGCCAGCAGTTGATGCCAGTAACGGGAGCCCAGGTGCATCAGGGGTATGGCGGCCAGCAGCGCGATCGCGACCTCCAGCAAGCCCAGACCCATCGCGGGGGCCAGCAGCAGCGCGGGAAGGAGAGTCTCGAGACCCTGATCCAGCCCGAACATCGCCGCGCCGCTTTCACGGTCCAGGCGGCGCTTCACGAAGCTCGTGAGAAGGTCACCCACCATCGCCAGCAGGGCGGCAAGGGCCCCGATCTGCCAGCCCACACCGACCAGGGGGCCGGCGGCGGCGCCCGCGAGAACCCCGGCCACGACACCGCGCCAGGTCTTGTTCGGCCCCAGAAGGTCCCGGCCGTCACGCCAGCGAAGGCCCCCGTCCAGCGGCGCAGCGGCGCGGTCCCCCAGGAGCACGTGGATCAGGAACGGAACAAAGTTGACCCAGACCAGGAAGAGGACCAGTTCAACGATAGGCATAGCCGCGTCACAACGTTGGCGAACCGGCAGTATAGACTGCTTTCGGTCGGCCATCCGGCCCTGCGGCGCATGGGGACGGAATCCGGAAACCGCAAACCGGGTGGCGCCCGGCCGGCTTCAGCGATGCAGCCTCTGCAGCAGCAGGTTCGCCACCTGATCGCCACCGGGGGCCACCGCGGGTGGACGTCGCCCCAGGGACAGCAGCTCCGGGAGCCGCTCGATCCACGTGCCGTCATCCCAGTCGGAGGGACGCAGCCGGATACCGGACATCTCGCGCACAATGAAGGCATCCAGCACCGGGGACTCCGGAAACCGCTCGCGCGGGAACCAGGCCAATGGCACGCCCGCCTGGTAGGCCTCCGCCAGGGTGCTGTATCCGGCCTTGCACACCAGCGCGTCGCAGGCGTTCACGAGGTCCGGATGATGGAAGCCGGAGCGCTCTGGCAGCATCAGCAATGCCCCGTCCCGGCGCCTCTCCGTGGCCGCACCGGGAAGCAGCAGCACGCAGTCGTCCCGGTCCGGAAGCCGGCCCAGGAACGGATACTCAGCGGGCACTCCGCCCATGCTCACGAGCACCAGCGGGGTCTCGGGGTCGATCTCCAGCCGTTCACGCACGGCCACGCGACCCTCATGCAATCCACGCGCGATCGGCCCTGCGATGACCGCGTCCGGCACCGGCTGACAGACCGGCTCGGCCTGGATCCTCAGCCCGGCGGTGCGGTTGACCGCCTCAACGTAGTCGATGAAGGGAGCGAGCCCGGGATGTGCGTCCATGTACGCGCGGTAGATCCAGTCCCAGGTAAAGTTCTCGATCAGCACCGACTCCACGCCGGCGGCCGCCGCGGCACGCAGGCCAAGGGGTGACACGTCGCACACCACAAGGTCCTGGTCCGCGATCTCTGCCGCGAGCCGATCCACCACGCCGGGACGGAAGGGCATGAAGGCAGCAAGTTCAGCCAGTGTCGCCGGCACGTCCTCGCGCAGCGGGGAGCGCTGCACCAGCCCGATGTCCGTCTGCCAGGCCCGGTAGTCAAGTCTTCCCACCGAATCGCGGAAGAACCACTCCGGCGTTCGGGTATACACGCGCAGCGACAGGTCCGGCTGCTGCCGCCGGAGAGACTGCATCACCGCACAGGCCCGTGAGGCATGTCCAAAGCCATGGGACGACACGAAGAAGCTGATGCGCACTGGCCGCGATCCGTTCATAGCGTGCCGTCGTCTCCGAAATGCAGTCGCCAGTGGCGGGTCAGTCGGTCCGCGGCCGTGTCCAGAAAGCGAACAGCAGCCCCCCCAGCATCCCGGACAGAGCGAGGCTCGCGATGCCCGACGGAAAGCGGGCGGCGCCAATCGTCGTCACGGGCAGCAGCGCATTCATCACCAGCAGCGCCCCGACGATTGCGGTTCCGCCGGCGAGCGCGTGCAGCACCATGCGTCCAGCAGGCCAGGACCGGGCCAGCAGGCCGCTGACCGGCAGGGCGATCAGGAATCCCGCAGCGACCAGCAGCGCGTAGGTCGGGGCGAAGCCGGCGAGGTCATGCAGGGTGGTCTCCAGCCGGTCCGTGAGGGAGACAGGCGCACCGAGCCGCCGGATCATCGCCAGGTTGAACTGGGTCTGGATCACGCTTCCCGCGGCGGCCGTCACCAGCACCGCTGCGAACCAGGCAACCGCCGTTCTCAGTTTTCGCATCGCAATCGAACTCCGGTAGGCCGCTCCGGCGCCATGACCGGATGCTTTGCTATTCTTGCAGCCGCGCCCATCGAAATCATCCCGCGATGCTTCCACGTGCCCTGTTCCGCGCCCTGCTGCTCGCGCTATGCGCTTGTACCGGTACCAGCCAGGCGGTCGAGTACCGGATCGAGACAGTCGCCTCCGGTCTCGAGCATCCCTGGTCGATCGCCTTTCTGCCGGACGGTCGCATGCTGGTTACCGAACGCGCCGGCAGGTTGCGCGTGATAGAGGACGGGCGCCTCCTGGAGAACCCGGTGGCAGGAGTGCCGGATTCCTTCGTGCGCAGCCAGGGCGGTCTGTTCGCGGTGCTTCCGGACCCGGAGTTCGTGGAGAACGGACTGATCTATCTCTCCCAGGCACACGGTACCTCCGACTCGAATACGACGCGCCTGGTGCGGGGCCGGCTGGACGGTCTGGATCTCCGCGATGTCGAGGTCCTGTTCGAGGCGAGCCCCCGTCGCGACAACCCGGTGCACTTCGGTGGGCGCATGGCCCTGCTGCCGGACGGAACGCTGGTGCTCGGACTCGGGGACGCCTTCGACGACCGTGAGGAAGCACAACGCCTCGGAAGCCACACGGGGAGCATCGTGCGCCTGCACCGCAACGGACAGGTGCCCGCTGACAACCCGTTCGTGGATCATCCTGACGCACGGCCGGAGATCTTCAGCTACGGGCACCGCAACGTGCAGGGCCTCGTCCACGATGACCAGACGGGTACGCTGTGGTCGCACGAACATGGACCGCGTGGCGGGGACGAACTCAACATCATCGAGCCCGGCGCAAACTACGGGTGGCCCGTCGTCAGTCATGGCATCGACTACTCGGGGGCCCGCGTCACTCCTCACACCTCGCTGCCCGGCATGCGCGACCCCGTGCGTCACTGGACACCCGCCATTGCGCCCTCGGGCATGACCCTGTACCGCGGTGATCTCTTTCCGGAATGGCGCAACAGCCTGCTGGTCAGCTCGCTGGTGCAGCGGGAGGTCCTCCGCCTGCCACTCGACGGCACGGGCGTGAGCGGCGAGGAGCGGCTCTTCGAGGAGGTTGGCGAGCGACTGCGCGACGTGCAGACCGCGCCGGACGGTTCGCTCTATCTGCTGACCGACAGACCCGACGGACGGGTGCTACGCGTCACGCCGGTGGAGTAGTGGGCCAGGCGGAAGGTTCGGTATCGGATCGCTGCGCCAGATGGTTACCCAACCTTCCGCCTGGCCCACTACGGCCTGTTGCGGCGCCGCTCGTCCACCGGGATGCCGCCGACCCCCCAGTTCTCCATCTCGACCTCGTCGATCACCACGACCGTGGTCGCCGGGTTCTTCCCCAGTACATCCACCAGCAGACGTGTCGCGCCCTCGATCAGCTGCCTCTTCTGCTCCGGCGTGACGCCCTCGCGGGTCACCCTGATATTCACGTATGGCATCCTCTTTCCTCCACGCCTCAGGATTCACGCCTGCCCCGACCGCAGCCCACCGTTGTCCGGTTACGGCCGAAGTGCCGGGGATGCCGGTCTGCCTGGCCGTTTTCCACCCCAAAAATGGCCGTCCAGGGCCGTCCGCAGCCGGCAATCCGCGGCCCGTTGCCACAGGAATCAGGGAGTTGGCCTGGTCCGACCCCGCACGCGGGTTCAGGGCTGGCTGCGCCAGTCCGGTGGGACGTCTGGGCGGTGCGCGGTTGCGTCGGATTCGCGTTCGCCGGGCTTGTTGACGATGCGCACCGTGCTGGCCTGCGGGCCCTGCTCGCCCATCGACGGTTCGAACCGGACCTCGGTCCCCACTGCCAGCCGGGGAAAGTCGTGGTTCAGAACGGCGTGTTCGTGGAAGTAGAACTCGCGTCCGTCCATCGTGCGCAGGAATCCGTAGCCTTCTTCCGCGAACAGGCGCACCACCAGCGCCCGGTTTTCCTCCTCGGACGGCGTCAGGGCGTCGCGCCGATGATGCTCACCCGTCTTGCTCAGCCGCCGCTGCATCGCGTCGAAGGCCGAGTTGATCACCACCGAAAGCTTGCTCTGCTGCTCGACCACGACCGGCTCCTCGTTGACCACGAGCCGACGGTTTTGTGGCAGCCGGACCTCGATCGTCACCTTCATCGGGTTTCCCTTGTGCTGGTGCGTGTGTGGCCGGGAAACGATCACGTGACAGGAGACGATCTCGTCCGAGTAACGCTCGAGCCTGGCAACGCGCTCGCGGATCAGGTTCTCGCTCCAATCGGAACGGTCAACGTTGTGGAAATTCAGTTCCAGAGGAGTCTGCATTCTCTCGATCTCCGTATTGTCCCGGGACAGAAGGGTCGTGGGCGGCCGGTTACGCCCCCGATTCTTGCCCGGAGGATTCGGTGGCCTCGGCGGATTCATCTTCAGGAAGCAGTCCGGGAATCGCGGCGCGCAGCACATCGTCGATCCGGTCCGCCAGCGTGAATTCCATCTCCTCGCGCACGGAGTCCGGCACGTCATCCAGATCCTTCTCGTTTCCGCGGGGCAGAATCACCCCGCGCAAGCCAGCGCGTCGCGCCGCGAGGATCTTCTCCTTCACGCCGCCGACCGGCAGCACCAGACCGGAAAGCGTGATTTCCCCGGTCATCGCAGTGTCGCTGCGCACGGAGCGACCGCTGTAGACGGAAGCGACGGCCGTGGCCATGGTGACACCGGCGGAAGGACCGTCCTTCGGGATGGCGCCTGCCGGCACGTGGATGTGCAGACCGGCACGCGGATGCGTGATGTTCAGGCGGCCCGCGTGTGACAGGACCCAGTTCTGGGCGGCCTGGGCCGATTCCTTCATCACCTCCCCGAGCTGCCCTGTGAGGGTGAGCTTGCCCTCTTCCGGCAACAGGATCGCCTCCACATACAGCACATCACCCCCGGTCGGGGTCCAGGCCAGACCGGTGGCCACGCCGGGTGGCATCTCCTTGCGGGCCTGTTCGGGCCTGAAGCGCTCGCGGCCCAGCAGTTCCTCGAGGACTTCGGGGGAGATGGTCTCGGGGACCTCGCGCTCCTCGGCGATGCGCAGCGCGACCTTGCGGGCCAGGCGGCCGATCCGGCGTTCCAGCTCGCGCACGCCCGCCTCGCGCGTGTAATGACGGATCACCCGAAGGATGGTCGCGTCCGGCACCGTGAACTGCTCCCGGTCGAGGCCCGCCTGCTTGCGCTGGCGCTCGAGGATGTATCGACGCGCGATCTCCAGCTTTTCCTCGTCACTGTAGCCGGACAGCTGCAGGACCTCCATGCGGTCCAGGAGCGGCCCCGGGATGGTCTCCAGCGTGTTGGCGGTGGTGATGAACAGCACCCGGGAGAGGTCGAAGGGCAGGTCCAGATAATTGTCCCGGAACTCGTAGTTCTGGGCCGGATCGAGGATCTCCAGCAGCGCCGAGGCGGGATCGCCCCGAAAATCGTGGCCAAGCTTGTCGATCTCATCCAGCATCAGCAGCGGATTCGCGCTGCCGGCTCGACGCATGGCCTGGATGATCCGGCCGGGCATCGCACCCACGTAGGTCCGCCGATGGCCGCGCAGCTCGGCCTCGTCCCGAAGGCCACCGAGGCTGAACCGCTCGAACTCCCGGCCGAGGGAACGTGCGATGGATTGCCCGAGGGAGGTCTTGCCCACACCAGGCGGACCCACGAAGCACAGAATCGGCGCCTTTGCCTCGGGATTCAGACGCAGCACCGCGAGTTGCTCGAGAATGCGCTCCTTGATCTCGTCGAGGTCGTAGTGGTCCTCGTCAAGGATCTGTCGCGCGCGGGCCAGGTCCAGGTTGTCCTCGGTGCGCCGCGCCCAGGGCAGTTCGATGATGAGCTCCAGCCGGTTGCGGATCACTCCGTGCTCCGGGGAGGCCGACGGTACCCCCTCGAGCCGGCCTAGTTCCCGTTCCGCCTCTTCGCGCACCGGATCCGGCAATTCGGCCTGCTCCAGCCGTTCCTGAAGTTCCTGCGTGACCGTGCCGCCGCCCTCGCCCTCGCCGAGCTCCTTCTGGATCGCCTTCAGCTGCTGGCGCAGCATGTACTTGCGCTGCTCGCGGCCAGCCTCGGACTCGGCCTCGCCGGCGATCTCGCGACGCAGTTTCACGACCTCGTACTCCTTGCGCATGTATTCGAGCAGGAGCTTCATCGCCTGGTTCTGTTCCGAGGCATCGAGGAGTTGCTGGGACTTTTCGAAGTCCAGTTCGAGCAGCGCGGCAAGCAGGTACACCAGATGCATCGGATCACGGATCCGATCCAGCAGCTCGTCGATGTTCAGCTGCCCCAGCTGCGGCACCAGGGTCTGGAATTCCCTGATCCGGCTGACCAGTTCCCGCTTCAGGGCCTCACCCTCCGGACCGGGCTCCAACACGACCGGGGCGGGAATTGCATGCGCGATCAGGCGCCCGTCCTCCCGCTCCACATCCTGGATGCGGACCCGCTCCAGCCCCTCGATGATCACTTCGAGCGTTTCCTCGGAGCGGGCCAGGCGCCTCACCGCCCCCCGGGTGGCAAAGCGATGCAGATCGTCGATATCCGGATTTTCGATGCTGGCGTCCTTCTGCGTCGCCGTGATCAGCGTCTTGTCCTCAGAGTTCGAGGCGGCCTCGAGCGCTTCGATGGAGGCCTTGCGGCCTGCGGCGAAGGGGCCCGCCAGCATCGGAAACAGGACCGTCCTGCGCAGCGGAAGAACGGGAAGGACGTAGACTTGGGGTTCGGTCTCCTTGTTCACGGCTATCTGGCCTCCGGCGTTATCGTCACCACGAGCATCCCGAGGTCGTACTCGCTGGCAACAGCGGCGCGGTCGAGATCGATCGGCAACTCAAAGGTGCGCTCAAACGCACAGTAGGCGATCTCCATGGAATAGCAGGCGTGCCCCGCGATCCGCAGGCCGTCGCGCCGCTCGCCCCGTATGGCGATCGAACGGCCGAAGACCTGCACCTGGATGGACTCGGGCGCCACACCCGCCATCTCGAGCTTCAGCAACCAGCCATCCGGAGTCCTGTAGAGATCCGCCGGTGGAAGCCAGCGTGGCGGCAGGAGCCGATCCCGCCGAGACAACATCAGGCGACGGGTGAGGCGAATCAGTTCGTGTTCCATGGGGGTCGCTCCCTCGTCGGAACGTGAGATCTCCCTGTGCCAGTGGGCTCTTGCAGACCGGCCTGGAGGAGCGATGCCTGCGTTCCACATCCCGGCCTCGCGGTCTGCCCTCACCCACCAGACTAGACCAATCCGTCCACCTCTATCCATCCCCCTACGGGTCTCTTCCGGGGTCGAACCAAGCCAACTCCATGAGAAACGGTCACTTGATGCCGGTTTTTTTGGACCGTCAGACGGCCTTGAAGCGCGTTTTGGGACCCACACGCAGTGCAACGGGGACCGTGCCCCGGGACGACCTGCAAATGACCGGCGCATAGCCGTACCGGCAATTCCGAACAACCCCATTTCCAAGGCAAAATCGGTATCCTACGGAGCGCGAGCGCCAGTTTGGCGATTCCGCATGGCCCGCCAGGGTCAGTCGCAGACAGCCGCGGATCGGTCCGGACCGGAGGCGAACCGAAGCGAGGACCCCCGGCCCCCCGACCGCAAGGACCTCCCAGGAGATGCCCGACCCATGACCGATTCCGTGAAGTACGTCCTCGACGAACGCGATCTTCCCCGGCGCTGGTACAACATCGCGGCGGACCTGCCCGCCCCCCTGCCGCCGATCCTGCATCCCGGGACCCACCAGCCGGTCGGGCCCGACGATCTGGCGCCGATCTTCCCGATGGGGGTAATCGAGCAGGAGGTCAGCCAGGAGCGGGAGATCGAGATTCCCGAACCAGTGCGCGACATCTACCGGCAGTGGCGCCCCTCGCCGCTGTATCGGGCGCGCCGGCTGGAGAAGATGCTGGATACCCCCGCGCGCATCTACTACAAGTACGAGGGCGTCAGCCCGGCAGGCTCGCACAAGCCCAACACCGCGATCGCCCAGGCCTTCTACAACAAGCAGGAAGGCGTCAAGCGCATCACCACCGAGACCGGCGCCGGCCAGTGGGGTTCGGCACTGGCGCTGGCCGGCTCCTTCTTCGGCCTGGAGATCGAGGTCTTCATGGTGAAGGTGAGCTTTCAGCAGAAGCCCTACCGCCGCTCGTTCATGGAGACCTTCGGCGCGCGGTGCATCGCGAGCCCCTCCGAACTCACCAGTGCCGGTCGGGCGGTGCTGGCGGAACACCCGGACAGCACCGGCAGCCTCGGCATCGCGATCAGCGAGGCCGTGGAGCGTTCGGTCGAACGCGACGACACCAAATACGCACTCGGAAGCGTGCTGAACCATGTGATGCTGCACCAGACGGTGATCGGTCTGGAGGCCCTGAAGCAGTTCGAGATGGCGAACGATTATCCCGACATGGTCATCGCCCCGACCGGCGGCGGCAGCAACTTCGCCGGCATCGGCTTCCCGTTTCTCGGCGAGCAGTTGCGCGGCGGTCGGAAGATCGACCTGGTCGCGGTGGAGCCCTCCGCCTGCCCAACCCTCACGCGCGGGCGATACGCCTACGACTTCGGCGACACGGCGCACCTGACGCCGCTGGTCAAGATGCACACCCTGGGTTCCACCTATGTGCCGCCCGGATTCCACGCCGGAGGTCTGCGCTACCATGGCATGGCGCCGCTGGTGTCGCACGTGACCAATCTCGGTCTGGTCAGGCCGCGCTCCTACAGCCAGCTCCAGTGCTTCGAGGCGGGAGTGCAATTCGCGAAGGCCGAGGGGGTGATCCCGGCCCCGGAGGCCAATCACGGCGTCCGCGCCGCGATCGACGAGGCCCTGCGCTGCCGGGAAGAAGGCGTGAGCCGTGCGATCCTGTTCAACCTGTGCGGCCACGGCAACTTCGACATGCAGGCCTACCGCGATTACTTCGACGGGAAGCTGATGGATCTCGAGTACGACGATGGCGAGATCGCCATGGCCCTGGCCGGGTTGCCTTCGGTCGCGTGATGCCGTGGGTCCGGACGGCGCCGCGCTCCTGCAGCCTGCGGGTCGCGTGGATCGCGGGGCGTGGTCTTCGCGCCCGGGCCCTCAGGCGCGGCCGAGCGCGCCGATGCCCTGGCCTCTGAAGAAATCCGTGTAGTGCGCCTGCAGGCGCCCGGCATCGAAGCTCCGGCCGCAGAGGTCGGAGACCTCGCGCAGGAACCTTATCTGGCGACGCCTGGGCCTTCCGTCGAGCATCACTGTCACCTGAAGCACGTCGAGCAGCAGCGACTGCGTGTCGGCATCCAGGTCGCGCACGGATTCCCTCTGCACATCCCAGTCCATGTCGAGCGTACCCGGTCGGATCCCGAGTTCCCTGAACAGCTGTTCCAGCAGGATCACGAAGTTCGGATGATCGTTCGCACTGCGGACGATCGCCTCGGCCACCGCCTCGAGAAAGAGCCGGCGTGCATCCCCGTCAAGGTCCGCCACCCGGTTTGAGAGGCGCTGTCCGAGTTCCTGGACGGCGATCGGGCCGGCGGCACGGATGCGTGACGCCGTCATCACCCAGTTGATGATGATCGCGTTCCAGACCGCATAGACGACAATGGCCACCAGCGGAATCAGGGTCCGGACGGCCGCGCGGGCCAGAACCCTGCGCAGCATCACACGCACGATGAAGCTCGTTGCACTGATCTTCAGCCGGTACAGCACCGCGTAGCCCCAGAGCTTCCACCGGGGCACCCGCAGGAACGGGTCGATGCCATAGATCGGCTCCTGCGGGTCCGGAAGGTCCAGCGCCGAGCGCGACAGCCCGACCGCGATCACCTGCTCGATCTGGGGCTCCGAAAGGCGCAGACCGGCAATGGAGGTGATCCGCGCCACCCGCCACAACACGACCCAGTAGAGGAAGACGATCTCCACTGCGCTGATGACGACCGATATGCCGAGGAAGAGCGCCCAGTACTCGAACCAGCGCAGCCACGACTCGTCCGTGTCCGTGATGGTTTCGTTCAGCCAGATCTCGAGTCCACCGATCAGCGCACCGGAGGCTATGCCGGAGACGGCCGCCAGGATCACCGCTGAAGTCTCCAGCCACCGGATTGTCCGGAGCTCCTTCCCGGTCCAGCGGTGCAGGCGCGGCTGGTCCACTGCGTTTCGCCGGCGCAGGAACCACACCGCCGCGCGTTCGATCAGATTCAGCTCAGAGAACTGCGGCTTGGCCGGATCCACGCCTGCGTTTCCTCCGCGTCACACCGTACCCGGACTGACCAAAAGGTCGGCCTGCTTCCTGTTCCAGCCGCGACCCCACGACCGGACTCGCCTGCCCGTGCCGGCAGATCACTCGCCGCGCATTGCGTCCTGCACCGACCCGAAGCTGCGGATCCATGGCTGGTTGCGCCGCACCTCTGCGGGGAGCGAAGCAAGCGCGCCCCGGGCCGCCTCGGCATTCGGGTAGCTGCCGGCGATCGCGACAAACCAGTCGCTGCCGTTACGTTCGGTACGGAACCAGGCCGTGCCGCGCTCGAGCGGATGCCGGGCGAGAAATTCGCGCACCCCCTGCTCCCGTGCCAGCCCCAGTATCTGGATGGTGAAGGCGTTCCGGGGTTGGGCGTGGATCCAGTCCCGTCCATCGGAGGCGGTGCCGGCAATCGCAGGGCGCTCCGCTGGTTCCGGTTCGGTCTGCGCCGGTGCGGTCCGCACGGCAGGCGCAGTCCGGGTGTCCGTCGCGGCTGGCTCGACGGGGGCTCGCCTGATCGGGGCCGGCTCCGCTACAGGCGGCACGGAGGCATCGACGCCGGGCGACATCGACGAACCCGTGCCGCGGTCCACGACCGCAATCTCATTATCGACCTCTGTGGCCGCGCGGGACAGCGCCGCCTCCTCTACAGAGCGAGCATCTGCCACGCTGCCCGTCCGGGGGTAGTACTCGGCGACATATTGGGCGCGCGCCGCAGCCCGCTGGTACTGGCCCTGCTCCAGGTCCAGCCGCGCGATGCGCAGTTCGGAGCGAGCCAGGCCCTCGTGCAGTTCGACCAGGTAGGGCAGCACCTCGTCCCGATAGCGGGACTCGGGGAAGCGCGCCACCAGGACCGCAAAATCCTCGACCGCTTCCCGTGCCGCCTCGACATCGGCCAGCAGTTCCGATCTCGACGACGCCGCACGATGTCTCTGCTTCCACATCCCGTGACCGGCGAGGGCATGCAGGTAGTGGGCGTCGTCCTGCTGCGCGAACGTCGTATCCCCGGAAACCAGAGCCTCGGTGTGGCGACGTGCGCGAGCCGGCTCGTCCGCCCCGATACAGACACGGGCCGTCTCCAGGCGCTGCCGTGTCGCTGTTTCAGCGCCGGAGAAATGTTCATCCAGCGCCTCCATCGCCTCGTCCGCACCGACGCAGTCCTGCCGCTGCACCGCCTCGGCAACGGCCGCCCGGGCGGAGCGCTCGTCGGGCAGAGGCACTCCGCTGGTCGCGCAGCCCCCCAGCACCAAAGCCAGGCAGGTGCCGGCCAGCAGTGCCGACCAGTGATCGCCAGAGGGCGCAGGCAAGCGAGATGGCTGATGCAGGGCGTCGTCTTTCACAGCAGCATTCTCGCTCAAATCCCTGCGCATTTCCCAGTACCTCGCGCGCGCGCAGAGCGGTCGGTCGCTCAAGACGGACCCTTGTGCGACGCGGGGGTCGCCCGATCCTGCGACCAGGTACGCAGTGCCTTGATCTGCTCCGACATGGTCTTCGACAGGGGTACGATGCGCGACGCGCTCCAGAACAGGTCGCGCTCGTTCATCTCCCGCCCCTCCTCCCAGGCATGCACCGCCGCCGCCTTGACCGCCTGTTCGATCTCGGCACCGCTCCAGCTGCGCGTGAGCACGGTAAGTGTGTTCATGCTGAATCCGGCCGGATCGGCCCCGGCCGCTTGCAGGTGGATCTGGATGATCCCGGACCGTTCCTCCTCGTTCGGCAGGTCGAGGAAGAAGAGCTGGTCGAAGCGTCCCTTGCGGATCACCTCGGCCGGGAGCAGCTGGATCCGGTTCGCGGTGGCCACCACGAAGACGCCGGGCGGTTTTTCCTGCATCCAGGTCAGAAAGCTGGAAAAGATGTTCGGGTTGTTGCCGCGATGACTCTCGGAATCATAACCGAAGCTGTTCTCCATCTCGTCGATCCACAGCACCATCGGCGCGATCTGTTCCGCTGTCTGCAGTGCGTGGTCGAAGGCAAACTCGGGCGCGCCGTAGGCGCCGGAGAGCACCAGGTTCATGTCCAGGCGCACCAGGGGCAGCGACCACGCACTGGCAATCACCTTGGCCGCCATGCTCTTGCCGCAGCCACTCACTCCCATGAACAGCACGCCGGACGGCGGCGCAACCCGGGCATTGGCATGCTGCCCGGAGAAGAAACTGCGCCGCGTCAGCACCCATTCCTTCAGATTCTCGAGCCCGCCGATCTGATCGATCGCCACCGTCTCCGGAAGGTATTTCAGGCAGGCCTCGCGCATCAGGGCGGTGGCCTTCTCGGCCCGGATCTCGGCCAGACCTTCCTCCGTCCCGAGTCGCCCCTCCACGCCGAGGCGGCGCATCAGGTGCCGGATCTCGGTCAGCATCATGCCCTTCATGGACGCGGCCGCCTGCGCCAGCCAGGGCTCCGGTGGCGCGGCTGCCGGTCCCTCTGCCGCGAAGGCCTGGATCTCGTCGAGGATCTCCTGCTGATCGGGGGCGCCGAGCTCCGCGGTCAGCACCTCCCGTGACAGCGACTCGGGAATGCTCCACACCGGACAGGACAGAAAGAGGAAGGTATCGCCGCCGTCAAGGGCTCGATAGAGATCCCGCAGCGCCCGCACCAGCTCCGGACGCTCATCGAACAGCAGCGGCAGGTCCTTGAACAGATAGAAGGCCTCGCGCGGTGCCGCAAGGATCGAGTTCAGGGTCTCGAGAGGGTCACGGGCGGAGGCGGATTCCTGCGCGGCAAACCCGCGCGTCGTGGTCCAGACATGAACCGGACGCGCATCCCCGTAGTGGGAGCTGGACCACGCGGCGAGCTGCCGTTCCAGGCGCTCTTCCTCGTGACAGCGGACGTAGACCAGGGGCTGTCCTCCGGTGAGGGCCTTGCCGATTCGGGTGCCGAGGTTGTTCAAGCGGAAAGTCCGTTCAGGTTGCCGGGGAGGATCGTGCGAGACCCCGGACCGGGCGGGAGGCCGGCCCGCCCGCAGCGCGAAGGTTCGCCCGCTCACCATGATAGGCGAATTCAGGGTGTCGGTGCGCCGATCCGGGAAGGCCTCCCGGAAGCAACGAAGCCCCCGTGACGGGGGCTTCGTCGACCGGATGTTCCGTGGTGCCTAGACGGTGGCGACGAGGATTCCCATCGCTGCACCACCGGCAGCACCGACGCTGCCGCAGATTGACGGATGGTAGGCCAGCCAGTTCGCGCGCAGACCGACTGCACAGGAAGTGTAAAAGGCAACGAAACCGATCACGGCAAGAATAACAGCCTGCGGCAACCACGAGGCGGCGATTAATGCTTCCATCTTTCCTCCATAACGCTTCGGGTGGGACTGCACCGCCTCTGGAGCCTGCGCGCCATGGGCGGCCATGAGCTGGCAGCTTTTTTTCAGCGGAACCTACTCCGGTTCATCCGGGCCGTCAAACCTCTCACCCGGACCCGGGGCGTTTCGGGTACCCTGAACGTCAGTCCTCTCCAGTACACGAGGGTGTCTCCATGACCGACCTGCCCGAGATCCGCAACATGGCCCTGTTCTGCGATTTCGAGAACATCGCCCTCGGGGTGCGGGAGGCCAGATACCCGCAGTTCGACATCCGGCGCGTGCTGGAGCGGCTTCTGCTGAAGGGCAACATCGTGGTCCGCAAGGCCTACTGCGACTGGGACCGGTACAAGGAATTCAAGGCGCCGATGCACGAGGCCGCCTTCGAATTGATCGAGATCCCGCACGTGCGCCAGTCCGGCAAGAACTCGGCGGACATCCGGATGGTCGTCGACGCCCTGGATCTGTGTTACACAAAGGAACACGTGGATGCCTTCGTAGTCATCAGCGGCGATTCCGACTTTTCCCCGCTGGTGGCCAAGCTGCGCGAGAACAACCGGCTGGTGATCGGCGTTGGGGTGAAGAAGTCCACCTCCGACCTCCTCACCACTGCCTGTGACGAGTTCATCTACTACGATGACCTGGTCCGCGAGGAAGCCCGGAAGATCCGCAAACCGCGCAAGGAAGCCAGGGCGGCGGGCAAGGACGAGGCGGCATCGAAGGCGGGGGAACAGGACAATGGGGAACGGCGGCAGCAGGCCATGGATCTTGTGGTCGAGACCGCCGAGGCACTGCAGGCGGAGCGCGGAGAAGGCGAGCCGATCTGGGGCTCGATGGTCAAGCAGGCGATCAAGCGCCGCAAGCCGGGTTTCAGCGAGAGCTACTATGGGTTCCGGACCTTCAGCGCCCTGCTGGAAGAGGCCGAGCGGGCCGACCTGCTGGGCCTCGAGCGCGATCAGCGTTCGGGGGGATACATCATTCAGTTGCAGGACTAAGCCACGGGCCCGATCCCCGGGCCGTCGACGCCGGCAAACGCCCGCGCTACCCTTGTGCGCCAGCGGGCCGCCATTCCCGACCCGCAACTGCCGGAGAGTCCCAATGACCCTTTCGTTCCGCACCGCCCCGGTCGCGTTCCTGCTTCTCTGCGGTGGCCTGCTACCTCCGGTCGCGACGGCACTTGCGGAGGGCGTGTCGGAAGTGACCGTCTACCCGGACCGGGCCACCGTGACACGGGTGCACACGATCGAGGTCTCCGCCGGCGAGGATGTGGTGCGCATCCATCCGCTCCCCCCGCGCCTCGATGCGGCCAGTCTCCGGGTACGGGCCGAGGGGCTGGAAGGGCTGCGCCTGCGGCATGCCGAGACCCGCATGATCCAGGGCCGGGAGCTCTCTCACCCCGAGGAACAGCGCCTCACCGAGGCGCTTCAGTCCGCACAGGACCAGCGCCGCGGCCTGGCTGACCGCCGTCAGGCCCATGAGATCAAACTCGGTTTCATCCGCAACCTCACCCAGAATGCCGGCGCGGTCGAACCGGCGCTGCCCCCGGACGAGTGGCAACAGGCCTGGGGCCTGGTCGGCGACGGCGCCCGGGAAGAGCTGGAGCGCATCACGCTGATCGACGCGGATATGCGCAGCGTCGACCAGGAGATCGAACGCATCCGAAGGGAACTGGAGGCCGTGCGCACCGAGCGGCGCGACACGCTCGAGGCCGCGATCCACTATTCCGCGCCCGCCGCCGGGACCGCCCGCCTGATCCTGGAATATGAGGTTCCCGGAGCCGCCTGGACCCCATTGTACGAGGCACGGCTGGATACCGCGGCCAAACGCATGGAGTGGGTGCAGCAGGCCGAGGTCCGACAGAACACCGGGGAGAGCTGGGAGAACGTCACCCTGCACCTTTCCACTGCTCGTCCGGCACTGGGCGGTCGCCTGCCCGAACTGCAGCCGTGGTTCATCGAGGTTGCACCGCCGCGCCCCACCCAGGAGCGCGAAGGAAGCGCACAGGACATGCTGGCGGCGCCCGCGCCCGCCAGCGAGGCCGCGACCGTGGAGACCACCGAATTCACCAGCCAGTACCGGGTTCCGGGCCGCGTCTCCCTGCCCACGGACAACCGGGTGCAGCGATTCCTGCTGACGCATGATGAGCAGGAGGTTGAACTCTCGGTACGCGCGGTTCCGCTGCTGTCACCCTACGCCTATCTCTTTGCGGAGACCGCCCTGGATGGCGCCACGCCCCTCCTGCCCGGGTCCGTGAACCTGTTCCAGGACGGGCAGCTGGTGGGCCGCACCCGGGTCGGGACCATTGCCCCCGGGGCACCGCTGAATCTCGCCTTCGGGGTCGACAATCGGATCGAGGTCAACCGGATGCTCGACCGCGACAGCAAGGGCCGGCAGGGCTTGCTGCGGCGCCAGCAGCGCCTGGAACGGAGCTACCGCATCACCGTGGAAAACCGACACGACCGAGCCCTGCCGGTCACGGTGCTCGACCGCATGCCCGTGTCCCGGGACGAGCGGGTCCAGGTGGAACTGATGCCCGGGACCACCGAACCGGATCAGCGCGATGTCGACGATCGCCTCGGTGTGCTGGCCTGGGAACTCGAACCAGCCGCTGGTGCAACGGTAGCGGTACGCTTCGGCTACACGGTTTCGTGGCCCGAGGAGGTCGAAGACGTCCGCGGTATCGGCCCGCCCTGACGCTGCGACCCGTCCTTTTCCCGGCTCCGGGGGAGGCGCTGAATCGGCCATATTCGCTATACTCGTGCGAGGACCGCACGGGGTTGGACGGCGCACCGCCCCGGGCCGGGATCGCGGCCCGCCGGTAACGATTTTCCTCGAGCGAGGACAGCCGCTATGACGTTCAAGGTCGGTGAACTGGTCATCATGCAGAATGCCAGCTACTACACGGAGTGGAACGGTGCTCTGGGCGTGATCGTGAGTCCGCTGGCGCCGCGGACCTCGATGGACCTCGTCAGCATGCAGTACCGTACCAACCCGAGCTATCGCGTAAAGGTGCTGACCCGTGACGGCATCGTCGTCGATGCGCGCCCGCACCAGATCCGGCGCCTGCGCGGCCCGGATGAGGCGACCGCCGGCAACCGCCGCCGAAGGCATCCGGTGTCGGCAGACATCACTTGACCCCCACCCCGAGGCCTGCAACACCGTCAGCCGTCCGCCTGTGCAGAGGCCCATCTCTGCGCGGGGTCATGCCCCTGACCAGGTCCCGCGGGCCGCTTCGCGGCCTCCGGCTGGTCATCGTGTTGACGGGCATTGCACTGGTCTCGGGCTGCGGCCGATTCCTTCCCGGAGAGTGGGAGTACAGTTGCGCGCCGTCGCTGCTGGTGCTGGAAACGGAGCACTGCCATGCCAGGCTGGAGCGCGAAGGAACGCCGCTTGCGTTCGTCCCGGAAGGCGATGACTGGCTGTTTGCGGCGGCCTGGACCGGTGAGGATTTCCAGTTGATCCAGACCACTCTGGACACCCCCACCCTGCGCCGATCGGTGCGCGCGGAAGACGGCTATTGCGCGGGCCCGATTTGCTGGATCGAGTTCACCGATGCACAGGTCTCCAGGATTGCGCGACGCGGATCCTTCCGTGTTGAACTGACCCGGGTCTTCTATTCCGAGGATGGGCGCATGCGCCGCGGCACCACCGGCTTCCATGTCCCCGTCCGCGGATTGCCCGAGGCCCTGGAGCGCCTGCGCAGCGAGGCCGAGCCGGAGACACGCTAGTGGGCC
>NZ_JAWLHP010000001.1:83593-87734 GCF_041690275.1 Thioalkalivibrio sp. | reverse complement strand
CGCCGGGTTGGGATACCCGGCGTTCGGCGCGCCGGCGGCGCGTTCGCGAGCAGGCTCGCTCCTACAGGGGGCCGGGAGCACCGCCGGAGGCCAGTGCCCGGCCGGGCAACCCGCCGCGCCCGATCGCCGCGAGGGCTTGCCTCCCGCAGGGGTGGCGGGTCACTCCTCGGTCAGCACCTTCAGATGGGCGACCACGCTGCGACCGAGTGCGGACAGCTCGTAGCCGCCCTCGAGGACCGATACCAGGCGCCCCTCGCAGTGACGCTTCGCGATGCCATGAATCTCGCGCGTGAGCCACTCGTAGTCGGACTCGACCAGCCGGAAGTTGGCCATTTCGTCCTCGAGGTGCCCATCGAAGCCGGCCGAGACCATCACGAGTTCCGGGTCAAAGGCCTCGAGCGCCGGCAGGCAGCGCTCCGCGATCGCCGATTGCAGCGCGACACCATCGGTGTCTCGCGGCAGGGGCATGTTGATCACATTGTCGCTGCGGGTGTCGGCACCGGTGTTCGGGTAGAAGGGGTGCTGGAAACTGGAGCAGAAAAGGACACGCGGATCGTCCCGGACAATATCCTCGGTCCCGTTGCCGTGATGCACGTCGAAATCGACGATCGCCACACGCGACAGGCCGTGTTGTTCCAGCGCGTGCATGACTCCGATCGCGACGTTGTTGAACAGGCAGAAGCCCATCCCGTAGTCGCGTCCCGCGTGGTGCCCCGGAGGACGCACGCTGCAGAAGGCGGTGTGGGTCGAATGCTCGAGCACGAGATCCACACCGAGAACCACGGCGCCGGCAGCACGGTGAGCCGCCTGCAGGCTGTGTTCGCCGTAATAGGTGTCACCGCCGTCAAGCGTCGCCCAGTGGCCCGGATCCGGACGACCCGCCTCCAGCGCCTCGAGATATGCCGCATCGTGCACCCGGAGCACCTGCTCGCGGGTCGCCAGCGGCGCCTCCCGGTGACGCAGCCACGGCTCGATGCCGGACGCGATCAACTGATCGTCGATGGCGTCCAGCCGCTCCGGGGATTCGGGATGGGCGGAGGGCGGCCGATGCGCCAGGCATTCCGGATGGGATATGAAGAAGGTTTTCATGCTTTCCCCCCTCGAGGCCGGGAAGGTCGTACCGAATCCGGGAAGGGCCCGGATTGCGTTGCTGCATTGACTATTAGATCAGGACCGGATACACAAGTCTTATTGCACTGCGTCAAACGTCACCCGAAGGTCAATCGTTCATGGGCCCCCATTACCTCAGCCGGATCCTGTCCGCCCGCAGCATCGCCGTGATCGGCGCGAGCAACCAGCCCGACGCGGTGGGCTCCGTGATCTTCCGGAACCTGCTGGCCATGGGCTACGAAGGAGAACTGTTCGCTGTCAATCCGAAGTACAGGAAGGTGCACGGGCGCAAGAGCTACCCGCAGATCGGAGCGATCGGCCGCAATATCGATCTGGCGGTGATCGCGATTCCCGCGGAGAACCTGCCCGGGGTGATCCGCGAATGCGGCAATGCGGAGGTCCAGGGTGCGATCGTGATGTCCGCGGGATTCGCCGAGGCCGGTCCCGAGGGCACTCGGCTGCAGGACAGGATGCGGGAGGCCGCCCGGGAGACCGGGCTGCGCATCATCGGACCGAACTGCCTGGGCGTGATGCGGCCCAGCCGCAAGATCAACGCCACCTTCAGCCGCAACAGTGCGGTTCCCGGTCGTCTCGCACTCGTCTCCCAGTCCGGGGCGATCTGTTCCGCCATTCTTGACTGGGCCGAGGATCAGCGCATCGGGTTCTCGCTGGTCGCCTCGCTGGGCGACGCGATGGACGTCGACTTCGGCGACCTGCTGGATTTCCTGGCGCTGGACCCGGAGACGCGCAGCATCCTGCTCTACGTCGAGGGCATTGGCGATGCGCGCGCCTTCATCAGCGGCCTGCGCGCGGCGGCGAGGATGAAGCCGGTGATCGTGATCAAGTCCGGACGCCACGCCGAAGGCTCGCGGGCCGCGATGTCCCACACCGGCGCGATGGTGGGTGCCGACGACGTCTTCGATGCCGCCCTCGAACGCGCCGGTGCGGTGCGTGCAAAGACCGTGCAGCAGATGTTCTCGGCAGCGGCCATCCTCTCGAGCGGCGCCCGCGCGCGCGGCAACCGGATCGCCATCATCACCAATGCCGGCGGTCCAGGGGTGATGGCCACGGACCGTGCGGTGGAGCTCGATCTGGGAATCGCGGAACTGCAACCGCAGAGCATGAGCCGGCTCGACGAGGCGCTGCCCCCGCACTGGTCCCACGGCAATCCCGTGGACATCCTCGGCGACGCCGATCCGGCCCGCTATCGGGCCGCGCTCGAGGCCTGTCTCGCCGACCCCGGAGTGGACGGCGTACTGGCGATGCTCACGCCGCAGGCGATGACCGACTCCGATGCCTCGGCGGAGGCGGTGATCGGCGGTGCGCACGGCAGCGTCCACGGCAAACCGGTACTGGCCTGCTGGATGGGCGGCAAACAGGTGGAGAGCGGCCGCGATCGCTTCAGCAAGAAGGGGCTGCCCCACTTCATCACGCCCGAGGCCTCCGTGGAGGCCTTCGCGTACCTGACCGCCCACCAGTCGAACCAGCGTCTGCTGCTGCAGGTTCCGGGACCCCTGAGCGACCGCAGCCCCGCGGACGTCGAGGGCGCGCGGATGATCATCGAGACGGCGCTGGGAGAGGGCCGCCATACGCTGGGCACCATGGAGTCGAAGGCCGTGCTGGCGGCCTTCCGCATCCCCGTGACCCAGACGGTGCAGGCGCACAGTGCCAGTGAGGCGCTGGTGGCCGCGAGCACACTGGGTTATCCGCTGGCGATGAAGATCGCCTCTCCGGACATCACGCACAAATCGGACGTCGGCGGTGTGCGGCTGAACATCACCACCGCCGAATCGGTGCGCAAGAGCTTCCAGGCGATGATGCAGGAGGCGGCGGAGGCACGGCCGGAGGCGCGGCTCGAAGGGGTGACCCTGGAACGGATGTACCGCAGCCACTACGGTCGGGAGCTGATGGTCGGCGTGATGCGCGATCCGGTCTTCGGGCCGGTGATCAGCTTCGGTTCCGGCGGGACCTCGGTGGAGGTGCTGCAGGACCGGGCGGTCGCGCTGCCGCCGCTGAACGAGACCATCATCCGCGGCCTGATCAGCCGGACCCGCGTGGCCCGGATGCTGAAGCGCTTCCGGCACATGCCACCCGTGGACGCGGTGGCGCTGGAGCAGGTGCTGCTGCGCATCTCCGAGATGGTCTGCGAGCTGCCCGAGGTCGCCGAACTCGACATCAACCCGCTGATCGTTGACGCGGAGGGCCTGGCCGCAGTCGATGCCCGGGTCGTGGTCGACCAGCCATCCGCGGACGCGGACCCCTACGCCCACATGGCGATCCACCCCTATCCCAGCCATCTGGTCGAGGACTGGCCGATGCCGGACGGACAGACCCTCACCATCCGTCCGATCCGCCCGGAGGATGCCCAGATCGAGCAGAAATTCGTGCGCAGCCTCTCCGACGAGTCGCGCTACTTCCGATTCATGCAGGCAATGCACGAGCTGACCCCGGAGATGCTGGTCCGGTTCACCCAGATCGACTACGACCGGGAGATGGCCCTGATCGCGGTGGTGGAGCCAGACTCCGGACTCGAGACGCAGGTCGCGGTGGCCCGTTACACCGTGAACCCGGACCGGCGTAGCTGCGAGTTCGCGATCGTGGTCGCCGACGATTGGCAGGGCCGCGGCATCGGCACCCATCTGATGCATTCCCTGATGCGGGTCGCCAAGTCGCGCGGGCTCAACCTGATGGAAGGCGAGATCATGGCGGGCAACACCCACATGCTGGCCCTGATGCGCCGGGTCGGCTTCAAGGTCCGGCCCAATCCGGACGACGAGGGCATCGTCGAGGCGGTCCGGGAACTCTGATCCCGGCCCCTGGAAGACCCTCCCCGACGCGGGAGTCGCTTCCAGCCGCGGTTCCCACCCTGCCTCGACACCATCGCGGCCAGAGGCCGCTCCCACCACCCCGAGCCCCCCTTGTCGCAGGAGCGGCTTCCAGCCGCGGTTCCCACCCTGCCTCGACACCATCGCGGCCAGAGGCCGCTCCCACCACCCCGAGCCCCCCTTGTCGCAGGAGCGGCTTCCAGCCG
>NZ_JAWLHP010000001.1:62790-83493 GCF_041690275.1 Thioalkalivibrio sp. | reverse complement strand
GCTTCCAGCCGCGGTTCCCACCCTGCCTCGACACCATCGCGGCCAGAGGCCGCTCCCACCACCCCGAGCCCCCCTTGTCGCAGGAGCGGCTTCCAGCCGCGATGCGTCGTCCCATCAAGGGCCGGGGAGCGGATATCGAACCGCCGCAGGCGGGCCCGAAGGACGGCGGGCAGGATGCCCGGAGTAACGGCCCCCACCCCCAACCCTCCCCCGCCAGCGGGGGAGGAAGATCTTCATCGTCGGGAGTGGTCGCTCGTACCCTCGGGCCCCAACGGGCGCACGGTCCCGCGCGGCAGCAGGGAGGACAGCATCCACGCGGCGAACACGAAGGCGGTGGAGGCCAGCAGGCAGCCGGTGATGCCATGCGTCATGAAGATCCAGCCGGACAGCACCGTGCCGATCAGCCGTCCGCCCGCATTGGCCATGTAGTAGAACCCGACCTTCATCGCGACCCGGTCCGAATCGGCATAGTCCAGGATCAGGAAGGAATGAACCGCGGAATTCACCGCGAAGACCACGCCGAAGAGTCCGAGTCCGAAGATCAGCACCAGACCGGGATCGAGCCCGGTCTCCAGGCCAATGACGATCCCCACAGGTATCAGCATCAGCACCAGCGCCCAGACCCGCGCGGTCAGACCCGTCGGATCCAGGCCACGGCGAGCGATCAGCGTCGGGACGGCGGCCTGCACGATCCCGTAGCCGATGATCCACAAGGCCAGGAAGCCGCCCACCTGCAGGTGGTTCCAGTCCAGGGTCGCGGTCAGGAACACCGGCAGCGCGACCACGAACCAGACGTCGCGTGCCCCGAACAGGAAGAATCGCGCGGCCGAGAGCACATTGATCGCCGGGCTGTTGGCGAACATCTGGGTGAACTTCGGCTTGCCCGCGACACGTCCGAGGCCGCGCGGCAGCCCGAGCGCGGCCAGGCTCAGGCTCAGCACCAGCAACGCGGCCAGCGCGACCAGCGCGCCGCGGAACCCGACCGTGTACAGCAGGGCCGCGCCGACGAAGAAGCCGAGTCCCTTCAACGCGTTCTTGGATCCGGTCAGCCAGGCCACCCAGCGGAACAGCCGGCCCTCCACGTCGCCGGCCACGAGCTTCACGCCCGACTTCGCGCTCATCTTGTTCAGGTCCTTCGCGATACCCGAGAGCGCCTGGGCGAACATCACGTAGGCCACCGACAGCCAGGCATCGGGGACGGTCAGCAGCAGCAGCGCCGCGATCTGCAGCAGGGTCCCCGACACCAGCGTGGTATTCAGCCCCAGCCGCGCGGCGACCCACCCGCCGGTGAGGTTGGTGACGATCCCGAAGAACTCGTAGAACAGGAACAGCAGCGCGATCTCCAGCGCGCTGTAACCCAGCTGGTGGAAGTACAGCACCACCAGCATCCGGATCGCACCGTCGGTAATCGTGAACGCCCAGTAGTTCGCGGTGATCCGCGCATACGCGGCGAGCCCGAGCGGCGAGGCGTTCAACTTCTGCGCTCCAGCGCTGGGGGCGCGCCGGACCGCGCGGGCAGAATCCGGCCGTCGGCGGCTCCGGGGCGCTGTGCCGGCCCCGGAGCGGAGGGGCGGAGGCCGGGCCGTCGGCGGTCATGGATGGCCGCCGTCGAGCGCCCATGGATGGCTTGAGCGTGCCCGGACTCCGCCCCTCCGTTCCGGGGCCCAACCACAGCGCTGAAGCACACGTCAGTTCAATACCCAGAATGCGTGGTTCAGAAACGCGGCGAAGCCGACCCAGGCCAGGTAGGGCAACAGCAGCGCGCCTGCGATCCGGTCGAGGCGCCAGAACAGCACCAGCGTTGCGAGGATCGCAAACCAGAGCACCACGATCTCGAACAGCGCGAGACCGATCTGCTGGAGGCCGAAGAACAGGATGGACCACAGCAGATTGAGGCCGAGCTGTACCAGGAACAGGCCGAGCGCCCAGGGTGCGCCCCGGAATCCGTGCACGCGCCAGATACGCCAGGCGGCGTAGGCCATCAACACGTAGAGCAGCGTCCAGACCGGGCCGAAGACGGCGTTCGGCGGCGCGAAATCCGGTTGCACCAACTGCGGATACCAGTCGGTCACCGAGCTCCGCGTGACCAGGCCGCCGATGATGGCCACCACGAGCACCAGGGCAAGCCAGAGCACCAGGCCGCGCAGATCGCGCCAGGAAATCGCATCACTTCGGTTCATGCCATTCTCCCCCATCTTCCCCGGTCGCCATGGCCGACTAGGCAGTGGTCTCGGTGTCGCGTCGGTCCTCCGCCAGCAGATCGCGCACGCGCTGGCGCATGTAGGCGATGTGCAGCCGCAGGTTGTAGAACTCCTCCATATAGGACAGCGGCACCTCGGTGGCCGACACGTCCCGGTCGAGACGTTGCAGCAGGGCCAGGTCGCTCTCCAGCCGGGAGCGCGGCAAGCCACCGCGCGACAGCTCCTCATCGATCAGCCGCACCTGGCGATACCAGCGGAAGATGCGCCGGCGCATGCTCCACTGCAACGCCGCCGGCGCAATGCGGAACAGCGGAATGATCACGGTCAGCAGCGGGATGATCAGGATCGCCGTGCGGTCGATCAACGAGGCTGCCCAGAACGGCAGGTGGCGATGCAGGAGGTTCGGGCCACGCTCGAAGAAGTAGCGCGCGTCCTCCGCCAGGGGGATGTCCGTGTATTCGAGGGACGGAAACTCGCTGGCCGATCCCACCAGGTGGGGGGTCGGGCTGCGCTGCGCCGCCTCGATCAGGAGCTGAAGGACGCTGCGATGCGTGTCCTTGCGCACCACGAGGTATGTCGCTGCCGCGACCATGCGCACGTCCCGGGGCGGCAGATTGCGACGCGGATCCACCACACCCTGGAACAGGGTGACCGCGGACAGGTAGGGCAGGCGCTGCGCCAGACCGGCGGCCTGTGTCAGGTCCACCACGCCCACCGCGTCTGCGCCCAGCAGCCGTTGCACCAGCGGGGCCTGCGGCGCCATCACGAAGGCGGCGGCGTCGACGGCGCCGGTCTCCAGTGCATCGGCGGCCTCTCTGCCCCCGATCCTGACGAGATCCGTCCCGATCTCTTCGAGGATGTCATCGAATCCCATCTCCGACAGCAGTGCCCGCATCAGGTGCTGCGTCCCGCTGCGCTCGGCGCCGATCGCGATCCGGCCTTCGGCCAGCCGTTCGAGGCGGCCCGAGAGGGTCGAGGCCCGTTCCTCGCGCTGAGCCGGCGACTGGCGATGGAAGAGGAACAGCGGCTCGAAGGCGATGCTGACGACTGCCTCCAGTTCATTCGCCGCGCCAGCCGGCGCGGTGCCGCCCTGCACAAGCGCCGCATCCACCGCGCCGGAAAGGAGCAGGTTCCAGTTCTCGACGGAACCGGCCGTGGCAACGGTCTCGAGGCGGACGTCCTTCTGGGCGAACCAGCGCGCGTAGAGGTCCCCGGTCAGTTCGTAGGCCCCGCCCGGACTCCCGGTCGCCAGGCGCACCTGTTTCGGCGGCGCGGGCTCCACGAACTGCCAGGCGATGATCAGGGCCAGCAGGCCAATGAGCGCCACCAGGCCCCAGACGAACATCGCGGTGGCCGGGGCCCGCGGGACCAGGAGTCGTCCCGGCTTCTTCGGGGTATCGTTCATGAACGGGCGCATTCCCTTTCGATCCGCGCAATGTCTCACGATTCGATCCCGGACGCACCCTGCCGGCGCTTGACGACTCCCGGCATGGAATGTCCCCGGGACGTCTGTTTGGTTATCCTTGCAGCGCCCGGAGAGACCCTTCCGCAGCACCGATCCCGACACAGACCTCCCAAGATGAAGAAGACATTCCGGAACCTCCTGCTCGCGCTCTCGCTCCCGTTTGGCCTGTCAGCCGGCCATGCGACCGGCAGCGGTTCCCCGCCGCTCCCGGATCCGGCGCAACTCCAGCTGGCGTCGGTGCACGCAGCGGTGGCACCGCTCGACAGTGGCGGCACGTTGTACGGCAAGTTCGCCGACCGGCCGGTATCCATCGCCTCGATCACCAAGCTGATGACCGCGATGGTGGTGCTGGACTCGGGCCAGCCGCTGGACGAGTGGCTTCCGATCCTGGAACGGCAGGACGATCCGCCGAAGAACAGCTTCTCCCGGCTCCGGCCAGGCTCGGAGGCACAGCGCGGCGACCTGCTCGGGATCACGCTGATGTCCTCCGAGAACCTCGCGGCCTACGTGCTCGCGCGCCATCACCCTGGCGGCCGGGAGGCCTTCATCGAGGCGATGAACCGCAAGGCGCGGGAACTGGGCATGCACCAGAGCCGTTTCGTGGATCCCTCCGGCCTGTGGCCGGAAAATCGGGCCACTGCGAAGGACCTCCTGAAGATGGTCCGCGCCGCACACGCCTACCCGGAGATCCGGGAGATGTCCACGGATTCCAGCCGACGCGTGCACTTCCGCAGCCCGCGCTACAGTCTGGACTTCGGCAATACCAACCCGCTGATACACTCCTCGCGCTGGGACGTGGGACTGAGCAAGACCGGGTATATCAACGAGGCCGGACGTTGCCTGGTGATGGTGGCAGACGTCGGCGGCGAACCGATGGCGATGGTGTTGCTGGATTCCTTCGGCACCCGGACGCCACTGGGCGACGCCGGGCGGATCCGCCGGTGGCTGGAGACCGGGTCTGGCGGTACGGTCGCCGGCGCCGCGCTCGACTACGAGCGCAGAAGGGCCGCGGCCGTGGCAGGCGCGGGTACCGTTGGCGGCCAGTGATCGACCGCCGCTTCGGTCTGGCGCGGGGAGAACCTACTCCGCGCGCTCATGTTTGCGCAGGCGCTGGATGAACCCTGGCAGAAACAGCAGCAGGGCGATCAGCGCGAGCGCGACGAGCAGGAGCTCGATCAGGTTC
Organism: Thioalkalivibrio sp.; assembly: GCF_041690275.1. Classification (NCBI taxonomy): domain Bacteria; kingdom Pseudomonadati; phylum Pseudomonadota; class Gammaproteobacteria; order Chromatiales; family Ectothiorhodospiraceae; genus Thioalkalivibrio; species Thioalkalivibrio sp. The sequence goes on along the minus strand of NZ_JAWLHP010000001.1, from coordinate 78,644 downwards.
TCCGCCCCTGCGAGCGACTGACGGGTCGCATGACCGAGCCAGGTGTAGGCCGCGAGATTCGGTATCAGCGCGATCCCGGTGGTCCAGGCGTAGGTGCTCACGCGAATCCCGGTAAGGCCGAGCGCGAAGTTGGTGGGGGCGAAGGGGAACACCGGAATCAGGCGCGTCATCGCGACGAACCGCCAGCCCTCGGCCTCCACGCCCCGCATCACCCGGCGCACCTTGGGTCCAGCGTGACTGCACACGTAGTCGCGGGCGAGATGGCGCCCGATCAGAAAGGCCAGCACCGCCGAAAGGGTGGCACTGGCCAGACTCAGGACCGTGCCTCCCCAGGGGCCGAACAGGCTGCCCCCGAGCAGGACCCAGAACGTCGTGGGAACCGGCAACAGGGCCAGCATCACGAAGGCCCCCGCGAACAGCAGGTAGCCCCAGGCACCGAAGCTCTGGAACCGCGTCTCCAGCGCGACGAAGTCGATCTCCTCGAGCGGAATCTCCGCGATCAGATGGATCACCGCCACGGCCACGGGCAGCAGCACCGCCACCCAGACCCACGGCTTCACGACCCCCCTCCCCGCCCCCCTGTCCTGCCCTTCGGGGGCCGCCCCAGCCTCGCGAGACGTTCCGCCAGCGCCTGCTCCGTGCCATCACCCCGGGGTTGATAAAAATGGCGGCCGAGCAGCCGCTCGGGAAGGTAGGTCTGCCCGCGCGCGAAGCCGTCCGGCTCGTCGTGGTCGTAGCGGTAGCCGGCGCCGAACCCCTCCGTGCGCATCAGATCGGTCGGTGCATTGCGCAGATGCAAGGGAACCGGAAGGCTGCCGCTGTCAGCGATCGCGGCGCGTACCGCCCCGAGAGCGACATATGCGGAATTGCTCTTGGGCGCACTCGCCAGTTCGATCGCCACCTGCACCAGTGCCAGATCGCCCTCCGGACGTCCCAGCCGCTCGACCGTTTCCCAGGCCGCGAGCACCCTGCCCGCCAGACCCGTGTCGGCCAGCCCGATGTCCTCGTATGCCATGCGCAGCAACCGCCGCCCGAGGTAGCCGGGGTCACACCCGGCATCGAGCATGCGCACCAGCCAGTAGGCCGCGGCGTCCGGATCCGACCCGCGCACCGACTTGTGCAGTGCCGAGATCTGGTCGTAAAAGGCATCGCCCTGGCGATCGAACTGCAGGGACTGCGATCCCATCACGGCGCGCAGCGCATCCGGGGTGATCTCTCCGCTCACGGCGAGGTCCGCCGCCGTCTCCAGCCAGTTCAGGGCCCGGCGCGCATCGCCGTCGGCCGCGTTCGCGAGGCGCTCGATCCACTCGTCCTCGAGGCGCAGCGCGATCTCTCCGAGGCCGTGCTCGGAATCGGAGAGGGCCTGGCGGAGGAGTCGGGCGATCGCGTCGACCGGGACCGGCTGCAGACGATAGACCCGAAGCCGGGACAGCAGCGCGTTGTTCAGCGCGAAGGACGGGTTTTCGGTGGTCGCCCCGATGAACCGGAGGGTGCCGTCCTCGATGTGCGGCAGCAGGGCATCCTGCTGGGCCTTGTTGAAGCGGTGGATCTCGTCGATGAACAACAGGGTTCCCTGCGCGTTCGCCGCCCGCCGCGCCCGCGCCTGCTCGACCACGGCGCGCACCTCCTTCACCCCGGCCAGCACCGCCGAGAGGGTTGCAAAGGCCAGCGCGCCGCTGTCCGCGACCACGCGTGCGATGGTGGTCTTGCCGGAGCCCGGCGGCCCCCAGAGGATCATCGACGGGATCTTGCCCGCCTCGATGGCCCGGCGCAGGGCCGCCTCCGGCCCCAGCAGGTGCGCCTGACCCAGCACGTCGTCGAGCCGGCGCGGTCGCATGCGCTCCGCCAGCGGCACGGAGGCGCGGGACCCGTGCGCGGAATTCTCCGGCTCCGCTACCCGCGGTGGCCCGGGAACGGGCGCGTCACCGAACAGATCACGGCTGCCGGGATCCCGGGTCACGGCCGGTAGACGTCGGTGCCTGGCGGTGGCGTGAACTGAAACTCGCCCGACGCCAGCACGGGATTGCGCTGCGTGTCCTGCAGGCGGATCTCGGTGCGCTGGCCAAAGACATCCATGAAGGCGAGGCCGAGCAGATCATCATCCGGACCGAGGTCCACTTCCAGACGCGTGAAGTCGGCATCAGTGGCACGCGGCAGCAGCACCAGCCGCCAGCCCTCCGCGACCTCCTCTTCGTCGACCGCGAAGTGCTCATCGAGACGGTGGGGCTGGGTCAGCAGCGCAAGAGGCGTCGCCTCGAGAGCCGTATCGATCGGGCGCACCGTGGCCTGGCGGAGTTCCGGGTCGTGGATCCACAGGTATTCCCCGTCCGCGACGATCTGCTGCTCGAAGGGGGCGTCGAGTTCCCATCGCAGTTGGTCGGGGAGCCCGATCGAGAAGCGTCCCCCGGCCTCCTGCAGCAGGAAGCCGGTCTCGTCGGTCAGGGTCTGCGTGAATTCCGCGGAATAGGTCTCGAGCCCCTGCAGGAAGCGGTCCAGCGCCGCGCGCGCGTCGGCAGCGACCGACGTCGGGACGAACGCGAGTGCCGCGAGCAGCACCGCGTAGGCGATGAACGGGAAGGGTTTGCGTGTCATCGGCATCACCGTCGGGGAAAAGGATTGCCGGCCCATGCTGGCACCACGACCGTAAACGGCGGCTGAATCGTCGCGCACCACCTCACTCCTTGCCCCCGGGCGCCAGGACCTCCCGGTTGCCGTTGGACTGCACCGGGCTGACCACCCCCGCCGCCTCCATGTCCTCCACCATCCGGGCCGCGCGGTTGTACCCGATCTTCAGGCGCCGCTGCACGTAGGAGATCGACGCCTTTCGCGACTCGATCACGATCTGCACCGCCTGGTCGTACAGCGGGTCACTCTCCGCCTCTGGCGCGGACGCTTCCAGCCCGGGGATCGCCGCTGCACCGGCCTCGGGTTCGTCCAGAATGCCGGGGTCGTAGTCGGGTTCACCGGTGGCCTTCAGGTACTCGACCACCTGGTGCACCTCGTGATCCGCGACGAAGGCGCCATGGACCCGCTCCGGCAACGCCTTGCCCGGTGCCAGGTACAGCATGTCTCCGTGTCCGAGCAGGTGCTCGGCCCCCATCTGGTCGAGGATGGTGCGCGAATCCACGCGCGAGGAGACCTGAAAGGCGATGCGGGTCGGAATATTGGCCTTGATCAGGCCGGTGATCACGTCCACCGACGGCCGCTGGGTCGCCAGGATCAGGTGAATGCCGGCCGCCCGCGCCTTCTGCGCGAGCCGCGCGATCAGCTCCTCCACCTTCTTGCCGACCACCATGATCATGTCCGCGAACTCGTCGACCACGATCACGATGAACGGCATCCGCTCCAGCACCGGCGGCTCCACCTCGGCCACCTGCTCGTCCGGATTGAAGGTCGGGTCCTGCAGCGGCACCCCCGCGGCCTCGGCCTCGCGGACCTTCTTGTTGTAGCCGGCGATGTTGCGCACGCCGAGCAGCGACATCAGCTTGTACCGGCGCTCCATCTCGGCGACCGCCCAGCGCAGCGCGTTCGCCGCGTCCTTCATGTCGGTGACCACCGGAGCCAGTAGATGCGGAATGCCCTCGTAGACCGACAGCTCCAGCATCTTCGGGTCGATCAGGATCAGCCGGATTTCCTCGGCGGTCGACTTGTACAGCATCGACAGCAGCATGGCGTTCACGCCCACCGACTTCCCGGAACCCGTAGTGCCCGCGACCAGCAGGTGCGGCATGCGTCCGAGGTCCGCGATCACCGGCGCACCGCCGATGTCCTTGCCGAGCGCGAGGGTCAGCGGCGATCTGGCGTTCTCGAACAGGTTCGAACGCAGGATCTCCGACAGCGAGACGAGTTCGCGCTCCTCGTTCGGGATCTCCAGCCCCACGGTGGATCGGCCCGGGATCACCTCCACGATCCGGACCGCGATCACCGACAGGGAACGCGCGAGATCCTTCGCCAGCGCGGAGATCCGGGCCACCTTCACGCCCGGCGCGGGGTGCAGCTCGAAGCGCGTGATCACAGGGCCCGGCTGCACCGCGACCACCTCCACGTCGACCCCGAAGTCGCGCAGCTTCAGCTCCACCAGCCGGGACATCGCCTGCAGCGACTCCTCCGAGTAGCCGCTGACCGCCGCGGGCGGTTCGTCGAGCAGGCCCAGCGGCGGATGGGGGTCGCTGGTGTCGCCCGCAAACAGGGGCACCTGCTTCTCCTTCATCACCCGGGGGCTGGGGGGTGGCGGATCGACGCGCGGCTCCACGCGCGACGGGGGCCGATGCGCGACCCGCGCCCGCTCGCGCTCCACGCGCACCTCCCGCTGCGCCTTCTCGGCCGCCCCGATACGCTGATCGCGCAGGGTATCGATGCGCGTGCGGAGGTATTCGATCCCGTCGAGCACCCCCTTGCCAAGACGATCCATCAGGGAAAACCAGGACAGCCCGGTGAATACCGTGAAACCCGTCAGGAACAGGGCCAGCAGCAGCAGCGTCGCGCCGACCAGGCCGAGCCCGGACGTGGTGACCCTGGCCACGAGCTCGCCCAGTATCCCGCCCGCGTTCACCGGAAGATTGCCGGGCAACCAGTGCAGCGCCGCAAGTGCGGAGCCGGAGAGCAGCGCCACCAGCAGCGCCAGTCCGCGAAGGCCCAGTTCCAGCGAACCCGCGATGCGCGCCTCCCGGCGATGACGGAACAGCCACCAGCCCACGCCGATGAACACCAGCGGAATCAGGTAGGCGAGATAGCCCAGCAGATGGAAGGCGACATCCGCGAACCAGGCCCCGGCCGCGCCACCGAGATTGCGCACCCCGGCGCCGTCCCCGGTGTAGGACCAGCCCGGATCCCCGGGGTGGTAGGTGAACAGTGCGACCAGCAGGTACAGCGCCAGCATGCCGAACACCAGCAGCGCGCCCTCGCGCAGGCCGCGCAGCAACTGCAGGCTCAGGCTTGCATCAGCCCGGGGCTGTACCTTGGTTTGCGCCATCTGGACATCCGTCGGAAGTGGGTGGGGAGCTGCGTCGCATGGGACGGGTGCTGCCGGCTTGCGCGGGTTGCCCTGCGCATCCGACCGGCGTGCCGGGCGCCCGGGCGCCGCCATGCCCCGCACGGGATCGGGTGCCGGGTGGTGGGCTCAGGGAGCATTCGAAGTCCCGATTCTACGTTGTTAAAATGGCGCCGCAAAGCGGGCAGTGGCCATCGGCGGCCTGTGGCCGTTGGACACTGTGGCGGCCAATGCGAATAATCACGCCCATGGCCGCCGCACGCGGTGTCGGGCCCTAACGAGCGTCCCGTTCCTCGAGCGCTTCCCCGTTTCCCCCGACCTTACGAAACCTGCACGGAGAACTGTTGATGACCGACACCAAGCACTGCCGTCTGCTGATCCTGGGCTCGGGTCCAGCCGGCTGGACGGCGGCGATCTATGCCGCCCGGGCCAACCTGAACCCGGTGGTGATCACGGGTCTGGAGCAGGGCGGACAGCTGATGACGACCACCGACGTCGACAACTGGCCGGGAGACATCGAGGGTCTGCAGGGACCGGACCTGATGCAGCGCATGCAGAAGCACGCGGAGCGCTTTGCCACGGAGGTGATCTTCGATCATGTCCACACCGCGGAACTCGGCTCGCGGCCGTTCCGGCTGATCGGGGACAGCGGTTCCTACACCGCCGATGCGCTGATCATCGCGACGGGGGCGACCGCGATGTACCTCGGGCTGGAGTCCGAGGAGGCCTTCAAGGGCAAGGGTGTCTCCGCCTGCGCGACCTGTGACGGCTTCTTCTACCGTGGTCAGGAGGTCGCGGTGATCGGCGGCGGCAACACCGCGGTCGAGGAGGCACTGTACCTGTCCAACATCGCCGAGCGCGTGACCCTGGTCCACCGGCGCGACGCCCTGCGCGCGGAGAAGATCCTGCAGAGCCACCTGTTCGAGAAGGAGGAGGCCGGAAAGATCCGCATCGAGTGGAAGCACGTGCTCGACGAGGTGCTCGGCGACCAGACCGGCGTCACCGGTGTCCGGCTGCGGCACGTGGAGACCGGCGACACGAAGGACCTGGCGCTCACCGGGGTCTTCATTGCGATCGGCCACAAACCCAACACCGGCATCTTCGAGGGCCAGCTGGACATGGAGGGCGGCTACATCCGGGTCCAGAGCGGGCTCCAGGGCAATGCGACGGCGACCAGTCTGCCCGGCGTCTTCGCCTGTGGCGACGTGATGGACCAGATCTACCGCCAGGCCGTGACCTCGGCCGGAACCGGCTGCATGGCCGCACTGGACGCGGAGCGGTTCCTGGAGGAGCATCCCTGAAGGGGCGGAGACGCGCCTTCCGGCCGGCCGCGGCGCCGGAAGCCCGGACCACCACGTGATCGGCACGCCGGAACAACCGAGCCTTCGGGTCGAGATCCGCGATGGTCTCGACGCGGTCGAGCCCGGATCCTGGGATGCGCTGACGGCCGGGCGCGAGCCCTTCCTCCGGCACGCCTTCCTGGAGGGGCTGGAGCGCTACGGCTGTCTGGGCAGGCGCTACGGCTGGTTCCCGCAGCACGTGCTGCTGTTCCGCGACGACCGGCTGGTTGCGGCGGCGCCCTGCTACGCGAAGACGAACAACTACGGCGAATTCGTCTTCGACTGGGCCTGGCAGGCGGCCTGGGAGCGTCAGGGCCAGCCCTACTATCCCAAGCTGGTGATCAGCGTGCCGTATACCCCGGCCACCGGTCCGCGCCTGCTGATCCATCCCGACGCCGACGACCCGGCGGCGCTGCAGCGCCGGCTGCTCGACGCGGCGGTCGCCCGGGGACAGGAGCTCGGCGCTTCCGGGGTGCACGTGCTGTTCCCCCCGGAACCGGAAGCGGCGCTGGCCGCCGAATCGGGTCTGGTGCGGCGGATGGGCTGCCAGTACCACTGGCACAACCGCGGCTACACGGACTTCGACGCCTTCCTCGCGGCCCTGAGCTCCAAGAAACGCAAGAACGTGAAGCGGGAGCGGCGCCGGGTCCGGGAACAGGGCATCGAGTTCCGCGTCCTGACCGGTGCCACCGCCAGCGCGGAGGACTGGGCCCGGTTTCACCGCTTCTACCAGGACACCTTCGAGCGGCACATGGGGATACCGACGCTCTCCGAGGGCTTCTTTGCCGGAACCGCCGCCGCGCTGGGACCCCAGGTGGTGCTGTTCGAGGCATGCCGGGAATCGGCGACCATCGCCGCGGCCCTGTGCTACCGGAGCCATGACACCCTCTATGGGCGCTTCTGGGGCTCCAGCCTGGAGTTGCCCGACCTGCATTTCGAGACCTGCTACTATCAGGGCATCGAGTACTGCATCGACGAGCGGCTGGCGCGCTTCGAGCCAGGCGCCCAGGGTGAGCACAAGATCCCGCGCGGATTCCTGCCCGTGCCCACCGCCTCGGCCCACGCCGTGCTGACCCCGGGCTTCGGGGCATCGGTAAAGGACTTCTGCCTGCGCGAGAGCCAGATGATGCAGGCCCAGTGTCAGCAGCTGATGCAGCACTCGCCCTACCGTCAGGAAGGCTGAGGGAAGCGGCGATGATCCCCACGTCCCGCCCGCGCGAACCCGTTCCCGTACCGCCCGACCGGCAATGAGCGGCCCCACGCGCCCAATGATCACCTGGCTGCACGCCGGGCTGGTGGGAGAGCCCTTCCCGTCACCCTCGCAGGCGTGGCTGGAACCCAATGGCCTCCTTGCCGCGGGCGGCGACCTGTCGCTCGCGCGCCTGCTGCGCGCCTACCGGCAGGGCATCTTCCCCTGGTACGAACCGGGACAGCCCATCCTCTGGTGGAGCCCCGACCCGCGCACCGTACTGGACCCGGCGGCGCTGCGCATCTCGCGCAGTCTCAGAAAATCCATCCGCAACGGCGGATTCGAGGTCAGCTTCGACCGGGATTTCGAGGCGGTGGTGAGGGCCTGTGCGGCACCGCGGCCAGGGGCTTCGGGGACCTGGATCACGGTGGAGATGCGCCACGCGTACCTGAGACTGCACCAGGCCGGACACGCCCACTCCCTGGAGGTCTGGCAGCACGGTGAGCTGGTCGGTGGCCTGTATGGCGTGGCGGTGGGACGGCTGTTCTGCGGCGAGTCCATGTTCTCCCGGGTCAGGGACGCCTCGAAGGTGGGCCTCGCCTGGCTGTGCCGCCATCTCGTGGCCTGGGAGTGGCCGCTGATCGACAGCCAGACTCCGACGCCGCACATGCTGGCGATGGGGGCCCGCGAGATTCCGAGGGAGCGCTTCCTGGAACGGCTGCGTGACCTGACCAGCCGCGCACCCGGCGCGGATGCGTGGCAGTTCGACCCCGGCATCCATCCGCTCGACGCGGACTGGCGCCGGGGCGACGGCTGACATGCCGGCCATCGGGAACCGCCTGCCGCTGGCCAGGCACGCCCGGCTGCCGGTGAGGTTGCGGTAACGGCCATATACTGTTTACATGAACAGTATATGCAGCCAACGGACGACACCCCTCCCGGCTATGCCGAACTGGCCTGCTGCAGCAACTTCAGCTTCCTGCGCGGCGCCTCGCACCCGGAGGAACTGGTGCAGCAGGCGGCGGCACTGGGCTACCACGCGCTCGCACTCACCGACGAGTGTTCGCTCGCGGGCATCGTCCGTGCGCACGAGGCAGCCGAAGCCACCGGTCTGCACCTGATCGTCGGCACGGTCCTGCGCCTGCATGACGGACCGCGCCTGACCCTGCTGGCACGTTCCCTGAAGGGCTATCGCACCCTGTGTCGGCTGATCACCCGGGCCCGCCGTGCCGAACGCAAGGGGCAGTACCGCCTCGGACGGGACGACCTGCTGCGCCCGGAGTGGGCCGGCCTGCCCGACTGCGAGGTGCTGTGGCACATCGAGGCCGAAACCGGGACGCAGGCATCGGGGGTGGCGGAGCCGCTTCATGCGTTGGGGGTTGGGGATTGGGCGCAATGGCTGCAAAGGGTGGCCCCGGTGGAGCGCCTGCACCTTGCGGTTACGCTCGAGCGCAGCCCCGACGACACGGCGCTGCGGGAGCGGGCTGCGGCACTGAGTATGGCCACCGGAATCCCGGTCGTCGCCTGCGGGGACGTACTGATGCACGTACGTGGCCGGCGCGCGTTGCAGGACGTACTGACCGCGCTGCGGCTGAAACGGCCGGTGGCGGAGGCCGCACCGGCGCTGTTCCCGAACGGGGAGCACTGCCTGCGCCCCCGCGGGGAACTCGCCCGGCTGTACCCTGCCGCCTGGCTGGCCGAGACCCTGCAGGTGGCCGGACACTGCCGCTTCCGGATGGACGAGGTCCGCTACGAATACCCCGTCGATGCGATCCCGGCCGGCGAGCGGCCGGGGCCCTGGCTGCGCCGGCTGGTCGAACAGGGCTGTCGCGCCCGCTGGCCGGAAGGGACGCCGGAAAAGGTCCGCGCGCAGATCGAACACGAACTCGCGATCATCGCCGACCTCAACTACGAGCCCTACTTCCTGACCGTCCACGACATCGTCCGCTTCGCCCGCGGACGGGGCATCCTGTGCCAGGGCCGGGGCTCGGCCGCGAACTCGGCGGTCTGCTACGCACTCGGCATCACCGCGGTGGACCCGGCGCGCTCCAGCATGCTGTTCGAGCGCTTCATCTCGCGCGAGCGCAACGAGCCGCCGGACATCGACGTCGACTTCGAACACGAGCGGCGCGAGGAGGTGATCCAGTACATCTACCGGCGCTACGGGCGCGAACGCACCGCGCTGACCGCCACCGTGATCCGCTACCGGCGCCGCAGCGCACTGCGCGACGTGGGCCGGGCACTGGGCGTGAGCCGCGCCCGCATCGACGCCCTGACCGCGAACATGGCCTGGTGGGACGAGGGCATCCCGCGCGAGCGCCTGCAGGAGGTGGGGCTGGACCCGGACGGGCCACTGGCCCGGCAGTGGCAGGTGCTGGCGCAGATGCTGCGCGGCTTTCCCCGGCACCTGTCGCAGCATACCGGTGGCTTCGTGATCGCCGCCGGGCGGCTGGACGAACTCGTGCCGATCGAGAACGCGGCCATGGCGGAGCGCACCGTGATCCAGTGGGACAAGGACGACCTCGACGCGCTGGGCCTGCTGAAGATCGACATCCTCGCGCTGGGAATGCTCTCCTGCCTGCGCCGCTGCCTGGAACTGCTGGGCCGGCAGCGCGGGCGGAACTGGGGCCTGGCCGACGTGCCGGCCGAGGACCCGGCGGTCTATGCGATGCTGCAGCGAGGGGATACGGTCGGCGTGTTCCAGATCGAATCCCGCGCGCAGATGAGCATGCTGCCGCGCCTGAAGCCCGCAACCTTCTACGACCTGGTGATCGAGATCGCCATCGTCCGGCCCGGACCGATTCAGGGCCAGATGGTGCACCCCTACCTGCGCCGACGGCAGGGACACGAGCCGGTGACCTACCCGGGCCCGGAGGTGCGGCAGGTGCTGGAGCGCACACTGGGGGTACCCATCTTCCAGGAGCAGGTGATCGAACTGGCCATGGTTGCCGCCGGATTCAGCGCCGGCGAGGCGGACGGCCTGCGCCGCGCAATCGGCGCCTGGCGCCGCACCGGCAATCTCGCGCAATACCGCGAACGGCTGCTGCACGGCATGCGCAGCCGCGGTTACCCAGAGGCCTTCGCAGAACAGGTCTACCAGCAGATCCTGGGCTTCGGGGAGTACGGTTTCCCCGAGTCGCACTCCGCGAGCTTCGCGCTGATCAGCTACGTGTCGGCGTGGTTCAAGTGCCGGGAACCGGCGATCTTTGCCTGTGCGCTCCTGAACAGCCAGCCGATGGGATTCTACGCACCGGCGCAGATCGTCGCCGACGCGCGCCGCCACGGGGTCGAGGTGCGGCCGGTGGACGTGACCACGAGCGCGGCGGACTGCACGCTCGAACCGGCTGGCGCCGCGGGGCCTCGAGGGGGACGCAGCAACGGCCCGGGCGCCCGCATCACGCCCGCGCCGGCCCCGGGGGCCGCAGCGCACGCGGGTCCGGAAGCCCTGGCGCTGCGGCTGGGCCTGTCCATGGTGCAGGGTCTGCACGCGGGCAGTGCCGACCGGATTGTCGCGGCACGGGCCGAGGCGGCGTTCCACGACGTCGCCGATCTCGTGGCGCGTGCAGGCCTGGACCGCGGCCAGGCCGAGCGACTGGCGCGCGCCGGGGCGCTGGCGCGGCTCGCCGGGCACCGCCACCGGGCCCGCTGGGCCACGCAGGCGGTGGAGCCGTCACTGCCACTGTTTCCCCTGCCCGGGGAACGCGGGGAGACGGCGCTGCCGCTGCTGCCCACCCCGACCACCGCGGCCGACCTGATACAGGACTACGCGGCAACGGGGCTCACGCTGGGGCCGCACCCGCTGGCCCTGCTGCGCAGCCACCCGGGCCTCGCCGCCCTCCCCACCGCCGAGACCCTGATCGCGGGCGGTGCGCGCCGGCGCGTCCGCTATACCGGGCTGGTGATCACCCGGCAGCGGCCGGGCTCGGCCAGCGGCACCGTGTTCCTGACCCTGGAGGACGAATCGGGCACGCTGAACGTGATCGTCTGGCCGGCGCTGGTGGCGAAGGCCCGGCCGGCAGTGATCCACGCAAGCCTGCTGGAGGTGACCGGGGAACTGCAGCAGGAGGAGGGAGTGACCCACCTGATCGCGCAGCGGCTGCAGGACCGCAGCGCCTGGCTGGGCGAGCTGGCCGTGCGCTCCAGGGACTTCGGATAACCCCCTGTGGGAGCGGCCTCCGGCCGCGATGGTTTGGACGAGGATCGCGGCTGGAAGCCGCTCCTACAGAAACACCCCGCAAAAACGCCCCGCGCGGCGCTGGCCGGGCGGGGCATCACCGAGACTCGGCCGTTTACATGAACAGGCAGATGTCCGACTCGCCGGCGAACTCGAAGAAGGCCGCGGCACCTGCATACTCCACGCCGTCGATGAAATCGCTGGTATCCATCTCGAAGAGATCGACGGTCATCTGGCAGGCGATCATGCGCACGTCCGCCTCCAGGCAGAGATCGCGCAGGTCTTCCAGGCTGGCAACGCCCTTCGCCTTCATCTTCTGCTTCATCATTACCGTCATCATCTTCTGCATGCCCGGCAGCGTCTGCAGCAGCACGGGCACCGGCATCGGCATCGGCATGCCCGGGTTGCCGAGGGAACTGACCTGGAGGTCCATGTTCTTCTTCAGCAACTGCAGGCCGTAGAACGTGAAGAAGACCTCCACGTCGTAGCCAAGCGCCGCCGCCGTAGAGGCCAGAATGAACGGAGGATAGCCCCAGTCGAGACTGCCCTTGGTCGCAATGATTGCCAGTTTCTTGGTGTCACTCATAGTTACTATCCCCAACTCGGTCGATTGATGGCATGGAGCGCGCTCTCGCGGGCGATCCATGAAGAACTTGTACACAGCCGGCTGGATTCCGGCAATCCGTGAAATACCCTAGACATTCCTTTTGGACGGCGAATCGAGCTGCCGATCCCGCTGCCAGTCCCGTACCAGGGCACAGCCCGCACAGACACCCAGCGCAGCCAGGCTTGCCCATACTGAAATGGGCACCAGTACCATCGCCAGAATAAACATGATCCATGCCAGAATTGTCATTCCACCTCTCTCCCATGCGCTCGCATGGGTTTCTTCAAGTCTTGAATTTCACCCGGAACCGCAGGCGACAGTCAACCTGGCGCCGGTGGCATGTCATCCCTGGCTCCGTTGTTCCTCCGGGCCGACCGCGTCCCCGGCCTCTTCTCGCGCCGGTTGTTCTGCCTCGCCCACGCTGCCCCTGGCCCCGCTCGCGGTCATGCCGGCGACGGGCGCCTCCTCGTCCATGAACTGATTGTTCAGACGCTGCACGAAGCCCTCCACCTGATCGCGCAGGTCGTGCAGCTGACGCAACGAGCGGCGGCCAAGCCCCACGGGCGACCTGCGGAAGATCGAACGCCAGAACACGGTATTCTTGCGGAAGGCCGCTCGCCAGTTTCCGGACGAGGACTCTTCCGGCAGGGAACGGGCCACCCGCCGTGCAACCCAACCGCGGTTGATGAAGTGAATTCCCGCCAGCACGACCAGCAGCAGCACCACCGCCAGCACCGAGATGACCGGACGGTCCCCCACCGTCTCCAGCATGGTGCCGTCGAACCACGGCGCGAAGCCTCCGGTCAGCGCCTGAGCCCCCCACACCACCAGCGCGAGCACGATGGCCATCAACACCACGTCGGCGCGCACGACATTGCGGCGCCAGCGCGCCATGGCGCTCTGCAGCGCCGGTCGGACATCCATCTCGATGGACTCCGCGATCGCCTGCATCGCACCCACGATGCGATAGGAACGGGAGGAACTGATCTCCGCGATCTTGGCGTGAATCTCCTCGCGATCGCGCGATGCCTTGTGCTCGTACCGGGTGCGCACCTTGTCGTCGCCGATCTCCACCGCCGCACCCTTGTTGTACAGGCAGTAGAACCGGCCGGTGGCATTGCCCTGCCGCACCACCGCACGCTGCCAGGCCGAGACCACCTCCTCGAGGTTGTCCTCACGCCAGGTGGTGTCGATCATGTTCAGCACGAAGACCAGCTTGGTGAAGTCGTTGCGCGCCGCGACCCGATTGACCAGGTGTTCGAGGGTATCGCGCATTGCGCCCGGCTCCGGGTGCCGGGCATCGAAGAACACCAGCACCAGATCCGACAGATCGATGATGTGGTCGGTCAGCTGCAGGATGGTCGCGCGCTGCTCGTCGGCGTCGAATCCGGGGGAATCGATCAGGATGCGTCCCCGCAGCCGGTCCGCCCTCACGGTCTTCATCGCGAGGAAGTGATCCACCGTGCGGCCGCCGCCGTCGCTGAGACGCTCGATCTCGTGACTGACCCGGTAGAAGGGGAAGCGCGGATCACCGTCGAGCGCCAGCCCCGGCAGTTCCTTCACCTTTTCGCTGGAACCGTAGCTGATGACCGTGAACCGGTCATCCACGGCCTGGCTCCCGCTGCGTTGCACTTCCTTGCCGATGTAATCGTTGATGAAGGTGGACTTTCCGGCTGAAAACGTGCCCAGCACGGCGATCATCGGCCACCAGGAAATGGTGAAGGCGTAGGAATCCTCTTCGGGGTCGAGGAGACCGGCGCCATAGCCAATCCGGTCCAGCATCCGGAACGGATCCACGATCCCCTCGAGTGCCGGGTTCTCCTCGGAAAGCCGATCGCTGAGGAGCGCCAGCTGCTGGTTTACGCGATTGCCGGGACGATTGAACATCAGGACCACCCTGAGGCCGTGGTGAATCAGTGCCGTGTCAGCGGCTGTTCGAGTGTGCCGGGAAATAGGGGCCGGGCGATCCCGGGAATGGTCCCTGATTGCCGCCGAGCGGATTGAACATGTTCATCATACCCAGCGGCCCGGACACGTTGCGGTTCAGACTCCACATATCACGCTGCATATTCAGCGTCGACCCCGCCATCGTGGTGGTGTCGTTGGCCATGCTGCGGATATTCGTGTTCATGCTGGTAAGGTCCCGGGTCATTGAACCGATGTTGCGATTCATCATCACCATGTTGTCGCTGATCGTCAGCATGCGTTCGTCGATGTCGCCCATCTTCGTGGCCATCACCACCATCTCGCGGTCGATCGTACGGGTCATTGCGGACATCTCGATCACCAGGCGGTTCACGTCCCGGGTCAGGCTCGTGATCAGCCAGAATCCGTAGACGGCAAGCACCACGAAGGCCACCAGCGAGGAATAGACGATCAGCTGCAGACGGCGGGACCGGACATCGTACTCGTCGGGGTCCTCGAGGCGCGCATCATTGCGGTCATTGAAACTGCTCATGAGGTGAATCCACCCAGCATCGGTTCGTTACGGGCATCGGCGCCCTGCGTGCCTGCCGCACGGTCGACCATTTCCCGCAGCTGCGCCTGCAGTCCCGCCGCCCGTTCCTGCAGTGCAAGAGGCAGCGGGCGGCTCCCGTGCAGGACCAGGTCGAGATTCGGCACCATCACCCAGAGATCGCCCGCCGACTCCTCGTACAGTGTCACCCGGCACGGAAGGTAGGCGGCGGTGGCCGGATTGTGACGCATCAGGTCAACCGCGAGATGCGGGTCGCAGAAGAGATAGACCTGCAGCAGCGGGAAGTCGTCCCGCAAGCGGGACCGGATCTCCTGCTGTACCGGGAGCATGCCGAGGGATTCCAGCCCGAGGTCGGCCGCCGCCTGTTCCAGGCTTCGCTCCACGTCGCTCGCGTCACGGCCCGGCACGACCTGGCGCCGGTAGACCAGCGCCTCCATCGCATCACCCGTGCGCAGAACGGTCTTCGCGACCTCGGTATAGACGCCCAGCGCGGACCCGTCGAGCCCCCGCGCCTTGTTGACATAGGGCTCGAACGCAAGGATCGCCGCGGCCAGCGCGACAAGCGCGAGGAGCCCGACAAGGGCGAGCAGGTTGCGGACGAGCCTCATGCGCGGCTCCGGCGATACGCATCAGCGTGTCCCCACGGCAGGCGATCATCCCCTCTGTAATGGGCAGGCACGGCATCTCGCATCAGACTGACGACAGCGTCGCATTCTACCTGAATCGCTCGAGATGCGAGCGTCCGGCCGGATGGAAGCGGTCGTACAACGGGGCGAGGCGCCGCAGCATCGGTGGCCGTTCCGCCTCGGGGAGGGCCTCCACCGCGGAATCGTAGGCCAGGAGCGCCGCGGCAAAATCGCCGGACAGGAAGTGGAGATTGCCCAGTTCGCCGTAGAGGTCCGCGCGCCCGGGCGCGTCATCCGGCAGTGCCCGCAGGCCGTCGGCCAGGACGTCGGCCGCGGCCCGGGGTCCACGATCACGCTGGACGCTGCGTGCAAGGGCCATGAGGCCGGACACCGTCTCTGTCGCAGGCTCCGGCTCGGCCACAGGCTCGGGTTCCACCGCAGGCTCGGGTTCC
>NZ_JAWLHP010000001.1:0-62690 GCF_041690275.1 Thioalkalivibrio sp. | reverse complement strand
GCAGGCTCGGGCTCCGCCGCAGACTGCGCCGCCAGGCGGGATCCAGTCTCGGCCTCGGACTGATCGCCGGGTTCGGACGATGCAGGTGGCAGTGCCGGGACCTCGCCCACGGCCTCCTCCTCGAGCTCTATGGTCTCCGCTGCAGGCGTATCCGGCGCCAGCGAGTCGCGGTTAACCCAGGCGATCACCCAGAGGACGATGACGATGAGGATCCAGTATTTGCGCAGGAAGGTGCCCAGGGCGGCCATGTCTTATCCTGTCTCGAATTGGTGAATTTCGGTTGGGTAGCGGGAAAGGCGGCCGCGGTGCGGACTATCGGCGCGACTTGCGGAAGATCGTCTTCGCCAGCTCCTCGAGTTCGGCGGCGGCCTTGCTGCGTTGCTCCAGTTCATGGACCGAGAGACCTTCGCTGAACGATCGTCTGAACGCCATGCGCTGGCCGAGCCGGGGACGCACGGCGCGCAGCCCCTCGATCATCCCGAGGGCTCCGAAGGTCTCGTCCGACTCCCGGACCGCCTGATGGGTATCGGCCCGGTTGATGAAACCAATGATCTCCGGGCTGCTGCGCTCACCGCGCAGTTCCTGGATCTTTTTCACGAAACGGTGGGTCGACCACACATCCGCCTGACTCGGCGGTACCGGAATGACGACCTGATCGGCCGCCAGGATCGCGGCGTACATCGTACCCAGATCGGAGGGTCCGACATCGACGATGACCTCGTCGTACTGTTCTCCCGCCTGGGTCGCCTCATCAAGGCTCTGCGAGAGATCGAGGGCCGGCTGATAGCCTTCCTCGTCGCGTACCCGGATGACATCGGTCAGCGTCGCCTGTGGATCGAGATCCACGGCCAGTACCCTGCGCTTGTTGGCGAGTCCCCATAGCGCGAGGTTGAAGGCCACGGTGCTCTTGCCGGTTCCACCCTTGAGGTTGCCAATTACAGTCAGCATTCAGACCCTCGGCACGACGGCATGGGAAGACCCGCCCGGCCGCGGCCGGGCGGGCGCTCCTTTCGGGACCTTACCAGGCAGGGCCGTAGCCGGGGCCATAGCCGCCGTAGCCGGGGCCATAGCCGTATGGCTGTCCGTAACCATAGCCATCGCCATGCCCGCGACCATAACCGCTACCGGTGCCGCTGCCCCGGGCGCTGAAGTCGAAGTCGCTGAACATGTCGCCAAACCCGAACATGTCGCCGAGACCGCGTCCGTAACCGGGGCCATAACCGTAGCCCGGATAACCGCCGTACCCCGGACCGCCCCAGCCAGGAGCGCCGTAACCCGGACCGCCGTAACCCGGGCCGCCCCACTGAGCGGACGCCATCATCGGGGCAGCCGACAGGGCACCCAGGGAAGCAGCCAGCACGACTGCCTTAACGAACTTGCTCATGAAAGACCTCCAATGGAGTTGTGCGCCCTCTTTTGAATGATGCGCCGGCCTTGAGGGCTGCAGACCTGCGCATTGACTTGCCTCACCACTGATAGGGCGTGCCCAGCAGCGGAGTTGACCCCAGAGGGGCGCCGTAGAGGGGCGTTCCAAGCCCGGGGGTCATCAGGCCCGTGCCGGGCCAAAGCATACCACTCCCCGGATAGGTACCGTACGGAAAAAGCCCGGGATAACCGGTGGTCCCGGGCACCCCGTAGGGACTCGACCAGGGCGGCATCGACGTCGCCGGATCATAGGCGCCCATTCCATATTCTGATGGCGCCACCCCCGGCTCGGAGTAGGGATCCCGAGGCCGGCCGGAGGGTTCAGGCCGAACCGGTTGCCCGAACCGGAAGGTGTCACGCCGTTGCCGTTCGTTCACCGGATCGTAGTCCCCCGGAGCAAAGCGGCCATCAACCCGCGGCCGGAGCGTCGGGGTCGGGCTGCCAGCTTCGGGCCTCGCCCATGGGTTGCGGTCCTGGGCCACGATGTCCGTTGCTGCAAGGCAACCGCACAGCAGCACGAGGACGGCGAGCCAGCGCACCGACAACGGCGGCGCTGCCCAGAATCGCATTCGCATCATGGCCCGACATCTCCAGGGTAGTGCCATGGAAACCGGTTTGCCGGTGTGCCAGGGCCTGCCGCACTGCGGCCCCGAGGGGCGCGCGCTGCGCAGCAGGTCCCGCCCCTCCGCCCCGCTCCATGACCTAGCGGCTCTCCTCCATGTTCTCCATCATCGCTTCGCGCTGCCGCTCCATCTCGGCCATGTAGGCTTCGCGGCTGGCCGCGATCGCCTGCATGCGCTCCTCGCGCATCTTTTCCATCTCGGCCATCTGTTGCTCGCGTTCGGCCTCCATTTCCTTCATGCGCTCCTCGCGCTCCTCTATCGCCTGCCTGGCCTCTTCCGGCAGCTCCGCCATGAAGGCCTCCCGGGCGGCCTCCATCGCCCGCATGTGCGCCTCCCGCATGGCCTCCATCTCCTTCATCTGCTCCTCGCGCTCAGCCGCTACCTGCTTCATGCGCTCCTCGCGTTCGGCCGCCATCTGCTTCATGCGTTCCTCGCGCTCGGCCATGACTTGCTCCATGTCCTCGGTCATCTCCGGCATCCCGGCACCGGAGCCTTCGCGAGCCCAGGGAAGGCCCTCGAAGGTGGGCCTCTCAGGAGCGGCAAGATCCGGGCGGGCCGGAATTCCGCGAACCTCGGGGCGTGGCGGCATCTGCGGAGCGGACCACTCCGGGCGCGGGGCGTATCCGAAATTCGGCCCGGGATGAGGCTGCATTGCGCCAGGCATCGGACGCTCGCCGTAACCATAGGCCAGAGACCCCTGCGCGAATTCCTGCTTCGCGAAGGCTGCGCCCTCGCTGCCCTGCATACCATCGGCCTGCCCGGTACCGGCCAGTGCCAGCGCTGTGGCCACGGCCAGGGTCGTCAGGGAAAACTTGGTCACACCATGCTTCATCAGTTCTTCTCCTCGATGATGGTCTTTGTGGATGGCCTTCTTCAGGAAAGCCGGATGCCGCGGCGACGCCGGACATTGGCGGCCGAGGCACCGGAACCCTTCGATCCGGCCTTGGCGGTATCGGTCCCGGACTGTTCTCCGTCGTCACCGGAGGCCTTGGTCGCCCCCTTGCGGGGAGCCCCCGACCCGGACACCTTGCCTTCCTTGGGCCCCTTGTCCTGCGCCTTCGGACCGCCCTTCCCCCGGGCCGGCCGCCTGGTCGCCTTCCTGCCTCCAGCCGTCTCGCCGGCTCCGGCGCTCTTGCCGGCTCCGGCGCTCTTGCCGGCTCCGGCCATCTTACCGGTTTCGGCTCGCGCCGGCTCCGGCTTCACCGCCGGTTCGCCCGCATCACCCGTCGAAGCGGACGCCTCGTCGGCCCCCGTCGTCTCGGATGTCGCCGGAGCCGCCTTCGCCGCGCGGTCGGTGCCAGGGGTTTCGGGCCCGGGTGGCGCGGGTTCTCCAGCTGGTGCCTTAGCCACCGCCGTCGGCCTTGAGGGTGGTGCTGTGGCCGATCCCTCCGGTCCGCCGGAAGTGCGGCGGGCTCCGGGGGCTCGGGCATGATCCGGGCGCTCACCTGAACCCGGCGAAGGGCCCGGCCCCTCCGGAGATCGCGGCCCGCTGCCGGGCCCCGTTCCGGCCCCACCACCGCCGCCCGTGCCGGGCCCGGGGGGGCCACCCTTCGATCCACTGCCCGCGAGCCGGAGAATCAGGCGCGCAATGGCCCGCAGGAACTGCATGACTCCTTCCATGAAGGCCTCGGCGAGCGACCTCAGGTAGAGCCCGATGAACCCGAGTGTCTTCATCACGGGTCCCCCGTCCGGGCTCGTCATCGTGCGGCGCCGTCCCGTCTCCTGACCGGGGCCCGCCTCGGCCGAGCCCTCGGGTCCCATCGCCGCGATCGTGCCGCCAGCACCGCCATTGCCGCCATCATTGTCCGGCCCGGAGCCGTGAGCGGCGGCGGCGTCCGCCTCCAGGATCTTCCGGGCACTGATCGCACCGAGCGGGATCACCAGCAGGGTCAGCAGCGTGGCCACGACCGTTCCGAACATCAGGGAGATGGCCATCCCCTGGAAGATCGGGTCGAACAGAATCACGCTGGAACCGGCAAGCAGCGCGAACGCGGTGATCAGGATCGGTCGCGTCCGCGCCTGGCAGGCATTGATCATGGCCTGCATCACGTCCTGACCCTCGGCTACTGCATGGCGGGCGAAATCCACCAGCAGAATCGAGTTCCGGACGATGATGCCCGCCAGCGCGATGAAGCCGATCATCGAGGTGGCGGTGAATTCGGCGCCCAGAACCCAGTGGCCCGGAATGATCCCGATCAGGGTCAGGGGTATCGGCGCCATCACGATCGCCGGCAGCACGAAGTTCCCGAACTCCCAGACCACCAGCATGTAGATGAGCACCAGTGCGATCGCGAAGGCGATGCCCATGTCGCGGAAGGTCTCGTAGGTCACCGTCCATTCGCCGGCCCACTCGAAGGCGACCGACCCGTCATTGGGCGGCGGGCCCACCCAGTGCGACTCGAGTTCGCCCCCAATGGGAAGCCGGTAGTCTTCCAACTGCTGCTCGACCTCCAGCATGCCGTAGATCGGCGCCGCGAGACGGCCCACGGTCTCCGCGGTCACGTACTCGAGTGGACGCAGGTTCTTGTGGTAGATCGGCTCGTCCTGCGGCACGCGGACGAAGGCGCCCAGTTCGGACAGCGAGACCGATCCTCCCCCACTGGAGGGAACGGGGAGGACCAGCAGGCGCTCGACGTCGGAACGGACGTGCATCGGGAGGTGCATCTCGATCAGGTGCGGCTCCACCAGGGAGCGCGTCTTCACGTCACCCAGCACCTGCCCCCCGACGGCCGTCTCCAGCGTGCGGTTGACCGCGTCGACCGTGACGCCCCTTCGCAGTGCCTTGTCGCGATCGACGTTGAAGTGCCAGACGTCATACGGGGTCTGCAGGAAGCTGTCGACGTCGTCGAGATGCGGGGCATTTCTGAACATGTCCTCCATGTCCAGCGCAACCTGGCGGCGCACGTTCGCGTCGGGACCGTAGATCTCGGCCACCACGGACTGCAGTACCGGTGGACCGGGCGGCATCTCGACGACCTGGATGCGGGCGCCCGCCGCGTGCGCCAGCGGGGTGAGGACTTCGCGTGCCTCGATCGCGATCTGGTGACTGGTGCGCTCGCGATCGCCCTTGTCGACCAGTTGGACCTGGATGTCGGCCTGCCATGGCTGCTGCCGCAGGTAGTAGTGCCGCACCAGCCCGTTGAAGTTGAACGGGGAGGCAGTGCCCACGTAGCCCTGTACCGCGGTGACCTCAGGCATCTCGCGCAGGACCAGCGCGAGTTCATGCATCAGGGTCCCCGTCTCCGGCAGCGCGGTCCCCTCGGGGAAGTCGATGACCACGTTGAATTCCGGCTTGTTGTCCAGCGGAAGCATCTTCACCGACACATCCTTGGTGAAGAACAGCAGCACGGTCAGAAAGAAGACGACCACAATGCCGATCAGGAACGACCAGCCGTAGGTGCGGTTCTGCACGAGGCCGGGGATGGCCTTCGCGAAGAGCCGCCCCATCATCTCGTTCTGCCTGTGCTCCTTCTCCTCGGCCCGTTGCAGGTAGCCCATGCTCGGGCGCAGGCGCCAGGCCAGCCAGGGCGTGAACAGAAAGGCCGCGACCAGGGAGAACAGCATCGCGACGGAACCGAGCGCCGGGATCGGCTGCATGTACGGCCCCATCATGCCGCTCACGAAACCCATTGGCAGCAGGGCCGCGATCACGGTGAAGGTCGCGAGGATGGTCGGGTTGCCGACCTCCGCGACGGCGTCGACGGTGGTCTCGGTGTCTATCCCGCGCTTCATCAGCCAGCGCCGGTAGATGTTCTCCACCACGACGATCGCGTCATCAACCAGGATGCCGATCGCGAAGATCAGCGCGAACAGGCTCACCCGGTCGATCGTGTAGCCCATCAGCCAGGCGCTGAAGATGGTGAAGAGCAGCACCACCGGGATCACGATCAGCACGACGAGGGCGGCCCGCAGACCCAGAAAGATGAACACGAGCACGGTGACCGCGGCGGTCGCGATGAAGAGCTTGAACATCAGCTCGTTCACCTTGGCGTTCGCGGTATCGCCGTAGTTGCGGGTCACCGACACCTCGACGTTGTCGGGAATCACCTGGCCCTTGAGCAATTCCAGGCGCTCAAGGATGCCGTTCGCCACCGAGACCCCGTTGCTGCCCTCCTTCTTCGCGATCGCAATGGTGACCGCCGAGGCGCCCTCGGGCGCGGCATCGGGCTCTTCGCCGGCGACACCGGTGTAGTGGCGGACGAAGCGCTCGATCTCCCCCGGCCCGTAGATCACGTCGGCGACATCGCGCACATAAACCGGACGGCCACCCGCCACCGTGACCAGCAACCGCCCGATGTCTTGGGAGTCCCGGAGAAATGCACCCGTGTAGATGGGCGTGCTGTTCGACCCGACCTCGATCGTGCCTGCCGTGCGCTCGGCGTTCGCCGCCTGCACCGCGCCCGCGATCTGGTCCATGGTTACATTGTTGCCGGTCAGACGCTCGGGCGACACCTCGATGCGGACCTTTTCCTCACGCCCGCTGACCACGAAGCTCTGGCTGGTGTTCGGGACCTCGTTCAGATACTGGAGCGAGTCGAGGGCGATCTGCCGGAGCATCGCGTCATCGACCTCATGCGACCAGAGGGTCAGGGTCACGACCGGTACGTCATCCACGCCCTTGGGCTTGACCATGGGCTCCGAGACCCCGGGTGGCATCAGGTCCCGGTTGGACATCAGCTTGTCGTGCACCTTGACGATCGAGGACTCCATCTCTTCGCCGACGTCGAACTGCACGGTGACCATCGATTCGCCTCGATGGGACACGGAATAGACGTTGTCGACCCCGGAGATCTCGCTCATCAGGCGTTCCAGCGGTCGCGCGACCAGGCTGGCGACCTGTTCCGAGGGCACGCCGGGGAAGGAGACAAAGATGTCGACCATCGGGACCGAGATCTGCGGGTCCTCCTGGCGCGGCGTGATGATCACGCCGAGAATGCCGATCGCGAGCGTGGCGATGAGGAGCAATGGCGACAGCGGGGAGTGAATGAAGCTCTGGGCCATCCTCCCGGCCAATCCCAGATCCCGTTCAGTCTCCTCCCCGCCGGCGACGTGCTCGTTCTTTTGCTCGGACATGGCTCTTATCGGTCTCTCTTATCCCAATCCCTGACGACCATCGGCAGATGGCTGCAAGGGACCATCGACAACCCTCCAGCCCCCCGGTGGCCCCTGGTGGGCGATGCGGGAAATTCGGTCTCGAATCCCTTCGCCCGACACGCCGGCGCCGCAATGGACAAGCCTGGAATGGAATGGCCATTCCCGCCCGCACCCGCTCTGCTCCGGCCTGTCTGACTGTGCCCCATGGTTAGCGAACCTTCCGCATGGCCCCCTAGCGAAAGCGTGGTGTTGCCCGCGGAGCGTTCATCCCGTCGACGCGGTCACCCGAACGGATATCCGCGGCTGGTTGGTCCAGGATGCGTTCGCCGACCTGCAGACCCGACAGCACCGTGATGCTGTCGTTCTGAACCGCGCCGAGTCGGACCATCCGCATCCGAACCGTCCCATCCCCCTCGACCACCGCGACCCGTGGCAGCGCCCCGCCCGGCACGATCGCGCTCAGCGGTATTCGCACCACGGCATCACTGACCTCCATTCCCGGTATGTGCACGTCCGCGTACATCCCGGGACCGCCGGGCACACCGCGCGGAAGATCGAACTTGACCGTGACGGTGTGGCGCTGCGGGTCGGCAATCGGGAAGATCTGCGCGACGCGGGCATCGACCTCCGTCGGCCCGATGTCAAGCGTCACGCGCACCATGTCGCCGACCTCCAGGCGCCCGACGAAACGGGCAGGAACGTCCGACTCGACCCGCAGGAACTCGACGTGCCCGAAGTCCACCAGCGGCTGGCCGGGCTGCACCGTGTCCCCTTCCTCCACGTGCTTGCGCATGACCAGACCCGAAAACGGGGCCATCGAGCGGGTGTCGCGAATCGCCGAGTCGATCTCCTCGAGCGCCGCCCTGGCCTGCTGCCAGGCGGCTGCCGCCTGGTCAATCCCCACCCCCTGGGAATAGAGATCCACCTGGCGCTCGAGCCCCGGATCGCCCAGACCGGCGATCGAGCCCGCCGGCCTGGTAATCAGCTGGTCGAACATGGACGGGATGCCCATGCCCGGCATCTGTCCGATATCACGGCTGCGCGGTGCGGCAACCTCCCTGCCGTACTGGACCTGCGCATTGCGCATTGCCGCCTCGGCCGCGCGCAACTCGGCCAGCGCCTGACGGCGCTGGGCGGTAAGACGGTCGTCGCTGATCGCGACCAGCACCTCGTCGCGGTCGAAGTAGTCCCCCTCATCGCCGGCGACCAGCGTTACGCGCCCCCCGATCTGCGCGGTCAGGGTCACCTCCCGGAACGGCACCACCGTGCCGCTGATCGTCTGCCCGCCCACCGAGGCGCCCTCGACCTCAATGATCCGACCGAACTGCGCCTGAGAGGCGGCCGCGAAGGTGATGACGGCTGCCAGCACGGCAGTCAGGAATACGATGGTTCGGTTCATGATCGTCTTCATGTCGCAGATTCTGAGTGTAGGCGCTGGTGCAAACGACCGCAGACCGGAAGACACCTCGTGCAGGCGTTCAACCCGAGCAACCCCGCCTTTTTACCACATCCGATTGTATCCGTGTGACCGACGGCGGCGCGGGTCGCGGTCGCCGATGCCCGCTCCCGGCACGGATCCGGGTCGGCACCGGGGCGCGGCACAGCGGCCTTCGGGACCCCGAGGACTGTTGCAACACCGGTTCCCGGGGCAACCTCGTTTCGGTGCCCGGGAGCAACTTGCAATCGCGCGCCGGTCATGGCCGGCCTGGAACCGTTGCAATCCTGCGGGCATACTGTTGCAAACCCATTCGGGCACCCGGTACCGTGAACCCAGACTCGCAGCTCGGCCTGATCGAGACCCTCATTCAGCAGAATCGGGACGGGGCGCTGGTCATCGATAACCACGGACGCATTGTCACACATAACACCGCCCTGGTAGAACTGCTCGAACAGCCGGCCGGCACCCGGTTCGAGACGACCCTCCGCATGGGCCCGATCAACCTGCAACGCCTGCTGGTCCGTGCAGCGATCGCGGCCGGGGAGCAGGATGCGGTCGGGCGCGCGAGTTCCCGGTCCCTGG
Source organism: Thioalkalivibrio sp. (assembly GCF_041690275.1). Lineage (NCBI taxonomy): Bacteria > Pseudomonadati > Pseudomonadota > Gammaproteobacteria > Chromatiales > Ectothiorhodospiraceae > Thioalkalivibrio > Thioalkalivibrio sp. The sequence continues at coordinate 53,528 of NZ_JAWLHP010000001.1, read as the reverse complement.
ATTTCCGGACCGAGCTCGACACGATGCATCCGGTGCTGCCGGTCAGAATCACCAGCGTGCCGCTTGACCCCCATGCCGGTGACGGCCGCCTGCGCCTGATCACCGTACGCCCCGAACCGCCGCTCGACACGGCAACTCCGGATGCGGCCGGCTTCATGCCGGGATCGCCGCTCGAATCGGCGGATGAGCGCTGCCGGATGCGTCTCGATCTCGCACGCCGGGCCGTGGCCTCCGGGATCAGGGTGCTGCTGGTGGGCGAGACCGGTACCGGCAAGACCGTGCTGGCACGCGCGTTGCACCGATCCGGCCCCCGCGCTGCCGCAGCCTGCGCGGAGATGCACTGCGCGTCCATGCCGGAGACGGTACTCGACTCGGAACTGTTCGGACACACACGCGGTGCCTTCCCGGGCGCGTCGGCCGAAAGGATCGGCAGACTCGAGAGTGCGGACGGAGGCACCCTGATCCTGGACGGGGTCGACGGAATGTCGGCACCCCTGCAGCAGGCCCTGCATCGGGTGCTCGCAGACGGGCGCTTCGAGCGCATGGGAGAAAACCGTGTGCGGCAGGTCGATCTTCAGGTCATCTCGACCTCGAGCCGGGACCTCCGCCACGGGCTGGCGAGCGGGCGCTTCGGCCGGGGTCTGTACCACCAGCTCGCGGGCCTGATCATTGCACTGGCGCCGCTGCGCGAGCGTCCCGGGGACCTCGACGCGACCCTCGAGTGCTGGTCCCGGCACACCGACGTGGCGCTGACGGACGCGGCCCGGGGCCTCCTCCACCGACACGACTGGCCGGGCAACTTCCGGGAACTGCGCAACCTGCTCGGGGCCCTCGGCCTGCATGCGGAGCCGGGGGCGCGCGTCGACGCGGACGCCGTCCGCGAGGCCTTCGAGGACTGCGGAGTTGCGTGGCATCCCTCTGATGCGCCGTCGCCGGCGCCCTTCACCGCAGCGGAAAGGCGTGAACGCGAGACGCTGCAGCACGCCCTTACAATCCACAACGGCAACCGCTCGCAGGCCGCCCGCAGCCTGGGAATGGACCGCACGACCCTGTGGCGGAAGCTGCACCGGCTGCGCCTGATCCCGGAGCCGGAGCGCGCGCCCGACTGAGCCATACGGGCTTGTTCTTCCGTGGCGCGCCTTGTCATGGATGGCGCGTGTCCGCGTGCTCCTCAGACCATGTTGTCGTGAATGGCGCGAGTCACCGCGTCCAGCTCTGCGCGCACCTTGATCGGCTCGCGGCTGGCCTGGGCAATGGCCGCATCCGGATCCTTCAGGCCATGGCCGGTGAGGGTGCACACCACGCTGGAACCTTCCGGGATCAGCCCGTTGCCTATGTCCCGCAGGGCGCCGGCGACCGAGGCCGCGGACGCCGGCTCGCAGAACACCCCCTCCTTCTCGGCCAGGAGCTTCTGAGAGGCCAGAATCTCCTCGTCCGAGCACTCGTCGAACCAGCCGCCGGACTCCTCGCGCACCTTCCAGGCAACGTCCCAGGACTGCGGATGGCCGATCCGGATCGCGGTCGCAACCGTCTCCGGGGCATCCACCATTGCACCCCGCAGGAACGGCGCGCTGCCGCTGGCCTGGTAGCCGACCATCCGCGGCCGCTGCCCCGCCACCCCGCCGCCGGCGAAGCGGCAGTGTCCGCGGCAGAAGGTGCAGGCCTCGGTCACGCGTTCCCCGCTGTGCGCGGCCAGCTCCGAGTAGCCGATCCAGTGCGCCGTGATGTTGCCGGCATTGCCCACCGGCAGGCAGTGAAAGTCGGGGGCCCGCCCGAGCTCCTCGACGATCTCGAAGGCGGCGGTCTTCTGGCCCTGCAGCCGGAAGGGATTCACCGAGTTCACCAGGGTGACCGGTGCGGTGTTGGCGACCTCCTTGACCAGGCGCATGCCATCGTCGAAGTTGCCCTCGATCTGGATCACCACGGACCCGTGCATCATCGCCTGGGCCAGCTTGCCCATCGCGATCTTCCCGTCGGGGATGACCACGAAGGCGGTGATGCCCGCCCGCGCCGCGTAGGCCGCGGCCGACGCCGAGGTGTTTCCGGTGGACGCACAGATGATCGCCTTCGAGCCCTCCTCGACCGCCTTGGTCACCGCCATCGTCATGCCCCGGTCCTTGAAGGAACCGGTGGGATTGAGGCCCTCGAACTTCACGTAGAGCTCAACGTCGCGGTCCAGCTCCCGCGGAATGTTGTTCAGGCGGATCAAGGGCGTGTTGCCCTCGCCCAGGGAGATGATCCGGGTATCGTCGTGCACCGGGAGGCGGTCCCGGTAGCGGTCGATCAGGCCGGTGTAGCGATGTCCGAAGGCCATGTTGGGTGCGTTCCTCGTAGAAGGCGTTGTGGGTCAGCGGGACAGCGGCTCCATGCGGATTCGCGTCACCGGCGAGGTGAGGTGCGGAAGGCCACCGAGTTCGCTGATGGCCTCGTCGACGTCGCCCTCCCGGACCTGGTGGGTCAGGATGATGATCGTCGCCTCGCCGCGATCGGGATCCGGCTCGCGCTGCAGGATCGCCTCGATGCTGATGCAGTGGGCGCCGAGCACCCGCGTGATGTCCGCCAGCACGCCGGGGCGGTCCCGTGCCCGCAGGCGCAGGTAGAAGGAGGTGCGCACCTCGGCCATCGGCAGGACCGGAAGATCCGAGAGTGCGCCCGGCTGGAAGGCGAGATGGGGCACCCGGTTCTCGGGATCCGCGGTGAGCACGCGCACCACGTCGACCAGGTCCGCGACCACCGCCGACGCGGTCGCCTCGGCCCCGGCCCCCGCCCCGTAGTACAGCGTCGGACCGACTGCGTCCGCCTGCACCAGCACCGCGTTCATCACGCCATTGACGTTGGCGATCAGCCGGCGCTCCGGAATCAGGGTCGGATGCACCCGAAGCTCGAAGCCGCCGGCCGCGCGGCGGGCGATGCCGAGGTGCTTGATGCTGTATCCCAGTTCCGCGGCATAGGTGACGTCCTCGCGGGTGATCCCGGTGATGCCTTCGGTGTGGATCCGCTCGAACTGGAGGGGGATGCCGAAGGCAATGGCCGCAAGGATACACAGCTTGTGCGCCGCATCGATCCCCTCCACGTCGAAGGTGGGGTCGGCCTCCGCATACCCCAGACGCTGGGCCTCGGCGAGCACGTCGCCGAAGTCCCGGCCGTGATCGCGCATCTCCGTGAGGATGAAGTTGCCCGTGCCGTTGATGATGCCGGCCACCCAGTCGATGCGGTTGCCCGCCAGTCCCTCGCGCAGTGCCTTGATGATCGGGATGCCCCCGGCCACCGCCGCCTCGAAGGCCACCATCACGCCCCGCTCGTGGGCGCGGGCGAAGATCTCGTTGCCATGCAGGGCAATCAGGGCCTTGTTCGCGGTGACCACGTGCTTGCCGGCCGCGATCGCCCGCAGCACCAGCGTCCGGGCCGGTTCGGCGCCGCCCATCAGTTCGACCACCACCTCGACCTCGGGATCGTCCACGACAGAGTCCGGCTCGTCGGTCAGGCGGACGCCATTCAGTGCGCAGTCACGCTCACGATCGAGGTCGCGCACGGCCGCGGCCACCACGACAATGCCGCGGCCCGCGCGCCGCGCGATCTCGTCGCCGTTACGGCCGAGCACCATCACGGTGCCGCAGCCGACCGTGCCGAGGCCGAGCAGTCCGATCTTCACGGGTTTCATGGGTCAGCTTCCTTATTCTGTTGCGCCCGCGCCGAACGGGCCGTGTTTCAGGCGGAATGCAGCCCGGCGTCCGTATCCTCGGCCCGGGCGCCGGCGAGGATGGAATCGGCCCGGAACATCGCCTTGATCCCGCGCAGTGCCTGGCGGGTACGCTGCTCGTTCTCGATGAGGCTGAAGCGGACGTGGGTATCGCCGTAGCTGCCGAAACCGATGCCCGGTGACACCGCCACCTTGGCGTCGCGCAGGAGCTTCTTGGAGAACTCGAGGGAACCCATGTCGCGGTAGGCCTCCGGGATCGGGGCCCACACGAACATGGTCGCCCTCGGCTTCTCGACCCGCCAGCCCATCGCGTTCAGACCGTCGCAGAGCACGTCCCGGCGGGAACGGTAGAGATCCCGGACATCCTGCACGCAGTCCTGGGGCCCCTCGAGGGCGGCGATCGCCGCCACCTGGATTGGCGTAAAGGTACCGTAGTCGAGATAGGACTTCATCCGCGCCAGCGCGGCGACCAGCGTGGGATTGCCGCACATGAAGCCGATACGCCAGCCGGGCATGTTGTAGCTCTTGGACAGGGTGTAGAACTCGACCGCAATCTCCTTCGCCCCCGGCACCTGCAGTACCGACGGCGCCTTGTATCCGTCGAACACGATCTCCGCATAGGCGATGTCATGCGCAAGCCAGATGTGCTGCTCGCGGCAGATCTCCACCACCCGCTCGAAGAAGTCCAGGTCCACGCACTGCGTGGTCGGGTTGGCCGGAAAGTTCAGGATCAGCATCTTCGGCCGCGGCCAGGAATCCTGGATCGCGCGGCGTAGCTCGGCAAAGAAGTCCACATCGGGGGTCAACGGGACGTGACGCACATCCGCCCCGGCAATCACGCAACCGTAGGGGTGAATCGGGTACGCGGGGTTGGGCACCAGGACCGCATCGCCGGGACCGAGGATCGCCAGCGCCAGGTGGGCGAGCCCCTCCTTGGAACCGATGGTCACGATCGCCTCGGTCTCCGGGTCCAGATCGACGTCGAAGCGGGCCTTGTACCAGCGCGTGACCGCCCGGCGCAGGCGCGGAATACCCCTGGACACCGAGTAGCGATGCGTGTCCCCGCGCCGGGCGACCTCGACCAGCTTCTCCACGATGTGCGCGGGCGTGGGCTGGTCCGGATTGCCCATGCCGAAGTCGATGATGTCCTCGCCACGGGCTCGGGCCTCGGCCTTCAACTGGTTCACGATGTTGAAGACGTAGGGCGGCAGGCGTTCGATGCGCGGAAAGACGTCGGTCACGGATGGCTTCCTGGATCGTGAATGGGCACGGCAGAACGGCCGGTGCGGAGAAAACGGGTGAAAGTATAACCCGTCCATTCCACTGTCAACGCGATCGCGGGCGGGGTCCGCCCCAATTCGCGGACGCTTGCCGCGACCGGCTGATGCCTTTAGGTTGGGGGGCATGCAGATCACCCAGATCACCGGCGAAGACCAGAACATGATCACGGGCTACGGGCGCGATCACGTGGCCGTGAACGGCGTGCGCCACACGACCAGCCTGATCCTTCGTCCCGACGCGATTCTCCGGTCCTGGCCAGTCGCGGACGCCACGGTCCTGCAGACCGGAGACCTGTCCTGGATCCGCGAGCACCCGCCCGAGATCCTGCTGCTCGGAACCGGCACCCGGCAGGTCTTTCCACCCCGCGCGATCTGGCGGGAACTGCGGATGGAGCCGTGGGGCCTCGAGATCATGGACACCGCGGCGGCCTGCCGGACCTACAACCTCATCGTTGCCGAAGGACGCACGGTCGCCGCCGCCCTGATCGTTGGCAGCTGACGGCCGGTTCAGGGGCGCGGCAGCAGCACGTCTTCGGACAGACCCCGGGCCCGAAGCAGGCGGCGCAGGCGCTTCAGGGCCTCCATCTGGATCTGACGGACCCGTTCCCGCGTCACTCCGATCTCGGCGCCCACCTGCTCCAGCGTGCAGCGCTCGAAGCCGTGCAGTCCGAAACGCCGCACCAGCACCTCGCGCTGCTTCTGGTCCAGCTCCTCCAGCCAGGCGGCAACGAGGTTGCGGATGTCCGCATCCTCCAGCAGCGCGGAGGGACCGGAGGCGTTTTCATCAGGCAGAATCTCGGTCAGGGAGCGATCGCCATCGGGTCCCACGGCGATGTCGATCGAGGTGGACGGCTCGGACATCGCACGCAGCTTCTGGATCTCGCTGACGGGCTTGCCCATTCGGGCCGCCAGCTCGTCCTCGGTCGGCTCCCTTCCCAGTTCCTGCATCATCACCCGGGACACCTTGTTCTGGGCACGCAGCTCCTTGCTCACGTGCACCGGAATCCGGATGGTGCGGGACTGGTTCATCAGCGCGCGTTCGATGGTCTGCCGGATCCACCACGTCGCATAGGTCGAGAAGCGGAACCCGCGTTCCGGATCGAACTTCTCCACCGCGTGCATCAGGCCCAGGTTGCCCTCCTCGATCAGATCGAGCAGGGCCAGGCCCCGGTTCATGTACCGGCGCGCGATCTTGACCACGAGACGAAGATTGCACTCGATCATGCGCTGCCGCCCCTTCGGATCCCCGGCGCGCGCGAGGCGGGCGTAATACACCTCCTCCTCGGGGGTCAGCAGTGGCCGGAACTCGATGTCGCGCAGATACAGCTGGATCGCGTCCAGTTCCGCCGGGCCCGCGTCGTGCGCAATGCGATCCACCGCCGTCACCACGAGTGGTTCGTCGCTCAATGCCGGGTCCTCCCCTGCATCGATCCCGGGCTCGAGCTCGGCGTCCTCGCCACTGGGTTCCGGACCCACATCCGGCCCGGTTTCAGTCGGCTCCTCGGGAGCCCGCTTTCGCAATCGGTTCTGTGAGGCCATGGGGCGGAACTTCTCCTTCGGGGCGACAGCATCTACCGCCGGGGAAGATAACGCGTCGGATCGACGGCCGCACCATCGAGCCGGATTTCAAAATGCAGCATGGGACGTTCTGCCCCCGAATCGCCCAGGCGGGCCATCCGCTCGCCGGCGCGCACGTTCTGACCTTCGCGCACCAGCAGTTCCTCGTTGTGCCCGTAAGCGCTGATGAACCGGGCATCGTGCTTCAGGATGATAAGCCGGCCGTAACCGACCAGTCCACTTCCGGCATATACCACCTCGCCAGCTGCCGCGGCGCGCACGTCCTCGCCGCCCTCGCCGCCGATCGCGATGCCCCGTCGGGTCGTGGCACCGTTGCTGAAGCCCCGCAACACCGGTCCGTCGACCGGCCATTGCCACTGCGGTGGCCCGGTCGCGCCGGCCGGCTCCCGGGCCGGCTCCGCGGCCGAAGGCGCCGCAACGGCCGGAGCCCGCGCCCCGGCCTGCTGCGGCGCCGGTTGCGACGGCGCCGGACGGGCCGCCGGGCCGGGGGCCTCCGTGGCCCGAGGGCTGTCCATCGGTGCCGCACCGGCGAGGCGAATGCGCTGGCCCGGATAGATCAGATAGGGGGGCCCGATGCCATTGCGCCGGGCGACGTCGCGCCAGTCGAGCCCGTGACGCGTCGCGATACGATACAGCGTCTCCTCCCGACGCACGACGTGCGTGGCCGCGGGGCTGCCCGATCCGCTCGCCGCGGGCGCGGACGGCGGGGACGTGGCACAACCCAGGGACGAGGCCATGATGATCCCCAGAGCCATCCCGAGCAGGAGCCGAATACAGCGCATCAGGCGGCAAGGGTGTAGAAGGCGACGATGGCTACCAGTATCAGCACCGATGCCCAGCCCAGGCGTTCCATGTAGGGACGCAGATGCCGGTCGGCCTGGGGACCCGCCCATGCCATCAGCACGGCCACGGCGAAGAAGCGCGCGCCCCGGCCCACCACCGAGGCCACCACGAATGGCAGCAGCGGCATCGCCAGCGCCCCGGCGGTTACCGTGAACAGCTTGTAGGGGATCGGCGAGAAACCGGCGATCAGCACCACCCACACGCCCCAGACCGCAAACCACTCCTGCGTGAGCTCCAGCTTCTCGCGCTGGCCCATCTCGACGATCCAGGGCTCCACCAGTTCGAACGCAAGCACCCCGATCGCGTAGCCGAGCAGGCCGCCCAGAACCGAGAACAGGGTCGTGAGGCCGGCCAGGCGGAGCGCCTCGCGCGGACGGGCCGCGGCCATCGGTGCCAGCATCACGTCGGGCGGCACTGGAAAGAAGGACGATTCGGCAAAGGAGAGTCCGGCCAGGTAGCGGGGGGCGTGACGATGCCGCGACCAGTCCATCACGCGGTCGTAGAGCGGCTCGAAGACCCTCACTGTTCCGCCCCGGAAAGCATCGGCACAAAGCATACCGTGTCGAGCAGATCACGGACGAAGGCCTCGGCGGTATGGGTATAGCGCACCAGCTGCTGCTGCCCGTCCACACCCTCCACCGGCGCGACCAGGCGGCCTCCGGGCGCCAGCTGCGTCAACAGTTCGTGGGGCACCTCGCGCGGAGCCGCGGTCAGCAGGATGCCATCAAAGGGCGCCCGGGCGGGCCAGCCCTGCCCTCCATCCCCGTGCAGCAGACTGACGTTGTTGATGCGCAGCCGGGTGAGCAGTTCGCGCGCCGAACGGCTCAGCGCCCGGATGCGTTCCACCGAAAAGACGCGCTCGACCAGGTGTGCGAGCACGGCGGCCTGATAGCCGGACCCGGTGCCCACCTCGAGCACGGTGCTCACCGCACCGCCTTCCAGCAGTGCCTCGGTCATGCGGGCGACGATGAACGGCTGCGATACCGTCTGCCTGTAGCCGATCGGCAGCGCGATGTTCTCGTAGGCGCGGTGTGCAAGCGCCTCTTCCACGAACAGGTGACGCGGTACCTGCCGGATCGCCTCCAGTACCGCGGGATCACGGATGCCCAGCTCCGCCAGCTGCCGGATCAGCCGGTCGCGCGCGCGCTGAGAGGTCAGGCCCGCTCCAAGCATGTCAATCGCCACCGGCATCGCCCTCCAGCCAGCGCCCCAGGGTATCGATCGCCTCGAACTGCGTCAGGTCCACCTGGATGGGCGTCACCGACACAAAGCCCTCGCGCACCGCAAAGAAATCCGTACCAGGACCGGCATCCTGTTCGGGTCCCGCCGGTCCGACCCAGTAGATTGGGCGTCCGCGGGGATCGGTGGTCTTCACCACCGGCTCGGACTTGTGCCGGTGACCGAGCCGCGTTGCCTGTACCCCCCGGATCTCCGCGAACGGGAGATCCGGGACGTTCACGTTCAGGATGGTTGCGGCCGGCAGGGGCACCCGGTGCAACCGGTCCAGCAGATTCAGCACCACGCGTGCGGCGGCATCGTAATGCTGCATCCTCGGTCCGACCAGGGAGACCGCGATCGCCGGAAGGCCCAGGAAACGGCCCTCCATCGCGGCCGCGACCGTACCCGAATACAGCACGTCGTCGCCCATGTTGGCCCCGGCATTGATGCCGGAGATCACGAGGTCCGGTTCGCGCTCGAGAAGCCCGGTAATGGCCAGGTGCACGCAGTCGGTGGGGGTGCCATCCACGCCGATGTCCCCGTTATCCAGCGCCTGGGCGCGCAGCGGATGCACCAGCGTCAGGCTGTTGCTGGCCCCGCTGCGGTCGCGATCCGGCGCCACCACCCGAACCTCCGCCAGGTCGCGCAGGTGCCGGGCCAGGCACTGGATACCGGGCGCGTGGATGCCGTCATCATTACTGACCAGGATATGCATGGGCGAACAAACGGGGTGCGTAGCCGCCTAATATACTGGAAACGATCGCCAGCGCATCGAATCCGGGCTGATCGACGGGCCCGATCATCCCGACGGATTCCCCGCGCTGACCACCCCCGAAGCAACGGAAGTGGCGAATGAAATCGGACGAAGACCCAAACGACATCGGACACTTCCTGCGGGCCGTCGGCGCGGTCAGGCGCCTGGAGCACGATCGGGCGGAGGTACACCCTCCGCCTCCCAGCGCGCGCGCCGGCAAGCGACGCGAGGATGAACGGGAGGTGCTGAACGACCTGCTCAGCGATCCGGTGAATGCCACCGACCTGCAACCCGGGGACGAACTGCGCTTCATGCGGCCCGGGGTCAGCCACCGGGCATTCCGGAACCTGAAACGCGGCCAGTATCGCGTGCAGGAGGAGCTGGACCTGCACGGTCTCTTCGCCGGCGAGGCACGCAGGACCGTCGCCGAATTCCTCAACGACGCACGCTCGGCCGGCCACCTGTGTGTGCGGGTGGTGCATGGAAAGGGGCTGCGGTCGCGACAGCAGGGACCGGTACTGAAGGGACTGCTGGATCACTGGCTCCGGCAGCGCGATGATGTCCTCGCCTTCTGCTCCGCGCCGCCGGCCGATGGCGGCACCGGAGCGGTGTACGTGCTGCTGCGCCGCGCGTCCTGACTGCCATGGCCCTCCACCACCCCTGACAATAAAGGCCCCCTCCCCCGCTGACGCCTTCCCTTCACGGCAGGCCGGGTTCCTCCACCTCACCGCAGAGGACATATCCGGAGTCCGGGAAGACCCGGACGGCGTTGCGGGCAAGCGCCATTATCCGTAGTGTGTAGATTGATACCGGCGCTTGCGGCGTGACGGGCGAAGCTGCAGCCGCGCGAGACCGGCAAACCCTGATTCACCGGTGTCTCCCTCATGGCGCGTACTCCCTGGCGCCGCTCGCGGGATCCCGGTACGTATTCCGCGCTCCCGGCGCTTGCAAGAAAGGGAAATACGATGCAGTATTTGTACAACTGCTGTACAAAATGGCAGAACAACCCAAATCGAGGGCTGCAAAGATGAACCGATGGAAGATGATTTCCGTTGCACTGGCTCTCGCCGCCGTCGGTCCGGCACACGCCGAATCCGTCGATGAACGCATTGCGGCGAGCCAGGAGGCGATCCAGGACTTCGCCGGGACCCTGCAGGGCCATCTGATGGAGGCCATGCAGCAGGGCGGCCCGACCGAGGCGATCTCCGTATGCCAGCAGGTCGCTCCCCAGATCGCCGAAGACATCTCGGCCGAGACCGGCTGGAGCGTCGGACGCACCAGCCTGAAGCTTCGCAACCCGGACAATGCCCCCGACGAGTGGGAGCGGGCCGTGCTCGAGCACTTCGAGGCACGCCGCGCGCAGGGCGTACCGGCATCCGAGCTGGCCTACCATGAAACCGTGCAGGAAGGCGATGAAGAGGTCTTCCGTTTCATGCGGGCGATTCCCACTGGCAGCGTCTGCCTGACCTGTCACGGCAGCGAGGTGGACGGGGACATCCAGCACGCGCTGGAGCGGCTGTACCCCGAGGACCAGGCCACCGGCTATTCCGAGGGAGACGTGCGCGGCGCCTTCACGATCATCCAGCGGATGTAGCGGCAGCGGCTGGACGTTCAACCGTTTTCCCGCCAGAGGGCTGCGCGCGCGCAGCCCTCTTCCTTTGCCCGGGATACGGCGGCGGTTCCGCGCGGAATGCGCAGCCTGTGCTACAGTCCTGGACTGGTGCGCCTCAGGACACCGAGCATGGTGCCCGAACAAGCCGGAACATGACCCGATCGATTGACGCAGAACTCCTGGCCCTCGCGGTCGATGCCTCCAACGACGGCATCGTGATCGCCGAACAGGAAGGGCACGACAACATCCTGATCTACGTGAACCGTGCCTTCGAGGAACTGACCGGATACAGCTCGGACGAGATCCTGTACCGGGACTGCCGCTTCCTGCAGGGCGACGACACCGAGCAGGAGGGTGTGCGCCAGATCCGCGCCGCACTGGAAAAGGGCGATCCCTGCCGCGTGGTCCTGCGCAACTACCGCAAGGACGGGTCGCTGTTCTGGAACGAACTGTCCATCACGCCGGTGTACAACGACGACGACCAGCTCACCTACTACATCGGCATCCAGAAGGACATCACCGCCCGGGTCGAGGCCGAGGCACGGGCCGAGCGCGCGGAGCGCGCCCTGGCCGCGGCGCGAGGTACCGGTCCGGACGGTTCCTGAACCCCTGCGCCCACTCCCTCCCGGCCCGGTTCAGTCAACCGCCGAGGTCAGGGCGACCGCTCCGGCAACGCCGGTCGCATACCCTCCCGGACCCAGCTCGATCTCCAGCACCAGGGTCTCGTCGGACTCCCAGGACCACGCCAGCCGTCCCGGACGCATCCGAAGCGGCCGGCGCCCGGGCCGCATTTGCTCCCGTTCCAGCCCACGCGCCAGATCCCCGAAGGCATCGGCTGCGGCGGCCTCGAGGGCGCGCACCGTTCCGCCCGTGCCCGGATCGCCATGACCCCAGAGCGGGCCGGTGGGATGGAGGTCCAGACGCTCGCATCGTGCGCGCAGCGTCCCGTCGATCGTCGCGACCGGGAAGATGCTGCCGCTGCCGTCCAGGTTCGCGACGTCGCCGGAAAGGAGCTGGTCCCAGCTGCCGTCCTCCACCCGCCTGCGGAGCACCGCGTTGAAGATCGCGGCCCGGGCCGCGGAGAGGTAGAGACTGCGCTGATTGCGGTTCCGGGGTCGTGAACGGCCCGCAAGCCACATGCGTGCCCGTTCCAGGTTCGCATGACCGAAGCGCTGTTCCCCGAAGTAGTGCGGCAGCCCCCGCTGCCGCATGCGCTCCAGCAGGGTGTCGGCGGCAGCCCGGTCGCCGCGGACATCGCGCAGCCGCAGGTGGAAGCGGTTTCCCGCCAGGTGTCCGGTCTTCAGCTTGCGCCCGTGGCGGCGACGGGTCAGGACCTCGACACCGGCGGGCGGGCCTTCGGACCAGTCCGGCTCCGCGCGTCCCGGCAGCTGCACGCTGAACCACTGCGTGGTCACCGCGTGGCGGTCCTTGCGGCCGGCGTAGCCGACGGCGGAACGCGCCACGCCCGCCACCCTGGCAATCCACTCGGCGACCGTCTCGCTGTTGAGGCCGGTCTTGCGGATCCGCAGCCACACGTGTTCGCCCTCGCCCTCCGGCTCCGTGGCCGCAATCTCGTCGACGCGAAAGTCCTCCGGCTCGGCCCGGAGCCTTGCGCGAAGCGGAATCGCCCAGGGATACAGGAGCCCTTCCGGCGCGCCAGCCGACATCATTCACCGCTTCCGCGGATCGGGGCCGCCGGGGCCCGCGCGGGCTCCGCCACCCGATCCCGCAGGTACACGGGCCGCGCCTGCTCCGGCGGCACCGCCTCGCCCCGGGCATGGGCTGCGGCCCCGAGCATTGCGACCTCGCGAGCGCAGGGAAGCGCCGCGGGGTCGGTCTGCGGACCCGACAGGCCCAGCCGACGCTGGAGCTCCGGGTACGCGGACAGGCCGTTCCCGAGCGCCAGACGCGAATCCGTTGCCCAGTTCACGCGCACGTCCCCCGGCGCGCCCACGAACTCGGCCGCAGGCGCCACCAGACCATCAGGACCGGTATGCAGTACCGACCAGTACACCTCCCGCATGCGCGCATCGAGCACCGCGAGGACCTGGCGCGCCCCGCGGTCCGCACCCTGCTGGGCCAGTGCGGCCAGGGTTGACACCGGCACCACCGGGATTCCGGTGGCGAAGGCGAGACCCTGGGCGGTCCCCAGCCCCAGGCGGACGCCCGTGAATGCCCCGGGCCCCCGCCCGACCGCCACCGCATCCAGATCCGGGGGCCGAAGCCCGGCGTCGGCCAGCAGGCGCTGGACCTGCCCCAGCACCAGTTCGCCGTGGCGCCGGGCGGCCTCCGGTTCCATCAGCCAGCGCAGTTCACCGTCGATCCACAACGCCGCCGAACAGGCCCCGGTCGCGGTCTCCAGCGCGATCAGGCGCATGCGTCCACCCCTCTGCGCCGTCTTGCCGCCTGCAGGAATTCCAGCGCCGCGGCGGGATCGCTCGACTGGTGAAAGCGCGGCAGGCTCTTCAGGAACTGGCGTCCGTAGGGCCTTCCGGTGAGCCGGGGGTCGCACAGGGCCAGGATGCCGGCGTCGCTCGCATCGCGGATCAGGCGGCCCGCTCCCTGCTTCAGGGCCAGCACCGCCTGCGGCAGCTGGAAGTCCATGAACGGACTCCCGCCCGCGGCCTCGATCGCGGCGGTCCGCGCCTGCAGGACCGGGTCGCTGGGGGCGGCGAAGGGAAGGCGGTCGATGATCACGACCGACAGCGCGTCGCCGCGTATGTCCACCCCCTCCCAGAAGCTGTGGGCGCCGAGAAGCCACGCGTTGCCGGAGGCGCGGAAACGCTCCAGCAATTCCGCCCTCGGGCGCTCCCCCTGCACCAGCAGCGGCTGCTCCGCCGGCAGCCGGTCCCGCAGCAGCGCAGCCGCCTCCCGCAACGCGCGGTGGCTGGTGAAAAGGAAGAACCCGCCACCGGGATTCCCGATCAGCAGAGGCCATGCCCATTCGACGCAGGCGCGGGTATAGCCGGACATGTTCGGATTGGGCAGTGGCGGCGCAGGCACTGCGAGGCAGGCCTGGCGCGCAAAGTCGAAGGGGCTGTCGAGGCGCTGTGCGCGGACGTCGTCCGGCAATCCGAGGCGGCGCGCCGCGTGCCGGAAGTCTTCGCCCACGGCGAGGGTCGCGGAGGTGAAGATCCAGCTGGCCGGCGTTCGCGTCCGTTGCTCGGCCAGCGGCCGCGCGGCGTCCAGCGGCGTGCGGTGCAGCATCAGGCTCTGCCGGAAGCGCTCCACCCAGGGCACCGTTCCCGCGGTATCCTCGAGCCAGCCCTGGAGCCGCGCACGGAGGGCGGTACACCGGGACCGCGCCTGATCCAGACCCGGGCCGCGCTGGGCCGCGGCACGCAGTCCTTCCTCCAGGGCCCCCAGCGCCACGTCCACCCCGGCGAGCGTCTCCAGCGCGCCGTCGTGATCGGGCACCTCGGACCAGGCAGCGCGCGCGGGCCAGCCGTCCGAGCAACGGAGCAGTTCCGCAACCGCCGACTGCAGAGCGGACACCCGATCGCGCAGGTCGACCATGTCCGGGGCGTCCCGCTCCATCTCCCGCAGCACATCCCGGCCGAGATCCCGGACCGCCCGCGTACCGAAGGCCAGCCCGAAGAACGCGCCGGCGATCTCCGGCAACTGGTGCGCCTCGTCCACGATCACCACCTCGACCTCGGGCAGGAGTTCACCGAAGCCCTCATCCTTCAGCGCCATATCCGCGAGCAGCAGGTGGTGGTTGACCACCACCACCTCCGCCTCCTGCGCCCGGCGCCTGGCACGCACCACGAAGCAGTCGTTCAGCCGCGGACACTCGCCACCCAGGCAGTTGTCGACCGTGGAGGTCACCTGCGGCCAGAGCGGCGCATCCTCTGCAAGGACTCCGGCCTGCGTCAGGTCGCCGGTCCTGGAGCTCGCGGCCAGACGGCGCAGCTCACGGATCGTTTCCGCCTGCCCCGTGCGCCCCGCTGCATCGGCCGCCGCCGAGTCCAGGCGGTAGTGGCACAGGTAGTTCGAGCGCCCCTTCAGCAGGGCCATCTTCGGTCGCTGTCCCAGCGCCTCGCACACCATCGGCAGGTCCTTCTCGAAGAGCTGGTCCTGCAGGGTCTTGGTGCCGGTGGAGATCAGCACCCGGCGCGAAGAGAGCATCGCCGGCACCAGATAGGCAAAGGTCTTGCCCACGCCGGTCGCGGCCTCGACCAGCAGCGTCCCGGCTTCGGCATCGATGGTCTCGGCCACCAGCCCGGCCATCACCTGCTGCGGCTCGCGCGGGTGGAAGCCCGGCACCGCGCGCGCGACCAGCCCCCCGGTACACAGGGCGGCACGCGCGCGCCCGGCGGTATCCAGTGCCGTTTCAGCCAAGCGCCCGCTCCAGCCGCTGCACCTCTTCGAGCGCCCGGCGCGCGCCCTCGGCGTCGCCCATCCGTTCACGGGCTTCGGCGATGATGCGCCAGTTCGCGAGTGCCAGTCCGCGGTCGGCGGACCCCAGCTGCAGCGAGCGCTGCGCCATGCGCTCGGCCTGCTGGAATGCGCCCTGCTGAAGCCGCACCCGGGCCAGGCGGCTCCAGAGTCCGGCATCGCGCGGGGCGATGCGCAGCGCCCGCTCGAGTTGCAGTCCCGCCAGGCGCAGATCACCAGCCGCCATTGCCTCGTCGGACTGCGCAGCCAGGGCCAGTGCCGCCGTTGCGGTGTGCGACGGGTCCGGGAGCGCGGCCGGAGCCGGCGGCCGCTCCTCCCGGGGCGACGGCGGGACTTCGGGGACCACGACCACGGCGCCGGTCTGCGCCGGAGCCTCTGGTCGCGGCGCGGGCACCGCGCAGGCCGCGAGCAGCGCGAAGGCCGGCAGCACCGCGGCCAGGCGGCCGGCCCGGCTCGTTACCGCGGAAATCCCGATCGTTGCCCTGCTCATCGCCGCCACCTCTCCAGCCAGTTGTCACCGCCCGGTCCGGGAAGAGCCACCCCGAGGTCGCAATCGGCCCGCACCTCGGGAGCGGAGTCCCGCCAGAAGGGTAACTCGATACGCTCGGCACAGGCATCGGTATCGGCACGCAGGCCGGACGCCCGGTCCACCTGCTGCATCCGGATCTCGGGGTGGTGCCCGAGATTCAGTGAAGCGCCGGGAAACGCCGCCATCGCCCGCGACCAGATGGGCACCGCGCCGCCTCCACCGGTCAGACCGAGGGGGCGGTTGTTGTCCAGGCCCAGCCAGACCACCAGCAGGAAACGGTCGTCGAAGCCGGCAAACCAGCTGTCCCGGAGATCGCTCGAGGTACCGGTCTTCCCGGCGACCACGCGTTCCGGCAGGCGCCAGCCGATCTGCCGTCCGGTGCCCTGGGTGGTGACGTCGTGCAGCGCCCGCACGACCAGCCGCACCGCCCCATCCGGGACCGCTCCGCGCAGTTCCAGGCCGTAGTGCGACAGTTGCCGGTCCCCGGCATCCAGCACATCGCGGATCGCCCGGCTGCGGGTCGCGTAGCCGCCGTTGGCGAGGGCCTGGTAGAGCGTCGCCACCTCGAGCGGCGACAGGTCCAGCGCCCCCAGGGCCACCGAAGGCAGGGGCGCCGGAGTCCGTTCCAGCCCCAGTGTCTGGAGCAGCCGCACCACCTGCGGGATTCCGATCTGTTGGGCGAGACGCACGGTGGGCACGTTGTAGGAGTGGACCAGCGCCTCCCATGTAGTGACCGGACCGCGGAACTCGCGGTCGAAGTTCTGCGGGGTCCAGGGCTCGCCGTG
Organism: Thioalkalivibrio sp.; assembly: GCF_041690275.1. Taxonomy (NCBI): domain Bacteria; kingdom Pseudomonadati; phylum Pseudomonadota; class Gammaproteobacteria; order Chromatiales; family Ectothiorhodospiraceae; genus Thioalkalivibrio; species Thioalkalivibrio sp. The sequence goes on along the minus strand of NZ_JAWLHP010000001.1, from coordinate 36,831 downwards.
CGGCAGGTGCAGTGTCAGGGGCCCGTCGTCCAGCAGCGTCGCCAGCGTGTAGCGTTCGGGATCCGACAGCGCGGCCAGGTAGACGAAGGGCTTGATCAGTGACCCCACCGGGCGCCGCGCCTCCACCGCCCGGTTGAAGCCGGGAAAGCGCGGGTCCCGGTCGCCGACCAGCGCCAGCACCTCGCCTGCCAGCGGATCGGTCACCACCGCGGCGGCCTGCAGCGGGTCTTCGATGCCCCGTACCCGTACCAGTTCCTGGATGCCCGCGGTCAACTGTCTCTCCAGGGTCAGCTGGATGCCGGGGTCGAGGGTGGTGAAGATCCGCAGCCCCTCGGTGCGCAGGTCCTCGTCCCGGTACTCGTCCCGCAGCTGCCGCCGCACCAGGTCCAGGAAGGCCGGAAAGTGGCCTTCCCCCCGCGGGATGCGGGGCGTCACGCCCAGCGGCCGCGACCGGGCCCTCTCGATCTCGTCGCGCGAGGCCAGCCCCTCGCGCTGCATCCGGTCCAGCACGCCGTTGCGACGCGCGAGCGCCCGCTCCGGGAAGCGGCGCGGATCGTAATAGCTGGCGCCCCGGGCCAGGCCGACCAGCAGCGCCAGCTGGTCCAGCTCGAGTTCCTGCAGCCGCCGCTGGAAATAGAATTCCGCCGCCAGACCGAAGCCGTGGATCGCGCGGGCTCCGGCCTGGCCCAGGAAGACCTCGTTCAGATAGGCCTCGAGGATCTCCTCCTTGGAATAGTGGTACTCGAGGAGGATCGCCATCACCGCCTCGTTGATCTTCCTCTTGAGGCTCTGTTCGTGGGTCAGATAGAAGTTCTTCACCAGCTGCTGGGTCAGGGTGCTGCCGCCCTGCACCGTCCGCCCGGCACGCAGGTTGGCCCACGCCGCACGCACAATCCCGATCGGATCCACGCCGCGATGGGCCAGAAAGCGGCGGTCCTCCGTGGCCAGCAGCGCGCCCACCAGGCCGCCCGGCACCTCCCGCAGGTTCACCAGCACGCGATCCTCGCCGTGAGTCGGGTAGATGCTGCCGATCAGCATGGGTTCGACCCGCATCAGATCGACACTGCCGTGGCGGTCCCGCAGGTCGGCCACCACCCCATCGCCAAACCGTATCTGCACCGAACGCGCGGGCTCCGGCCCGTCGCTGAACACGAAGGCCCGGGTGTGCAGCGACGCCTCCTTGCCGCGGATGGTGAACTGGCCGGGGCGGCCCTCGCCCTCCTCCTGGTAGTTCAGTGCCTCGAGTTCCAGACGCAGCAGCTCGGGCGTCAGGGCACGCCCTACATACAGCTCGAGTGGCCTTGCGAAGACCCGGGCCGGCAGGGCCCAGCGCTTGCCCTCGAAGCGCTCCCGCACCTCGCGGTCCAGCTGCTGCACGTGCAGGGCGCCGACCCCGACGGCCACCAGCAGCAGCCCGACGCTGAACCACGCCCCTGCGGCCAGCGCGCGGCGCATCCGCGACCGGGGGCGGGAAGGGGGTCGGCTTCGGGGCATGGACTCGATCGATTTCGGATAAGGCCTAATGTTAACCTGAGCCGTGCGTACCTTTCAGAGAATCCTGCGGCGGCACCGCTGCAGCGCCAGCCGGCCGACACCGCCATGACCGCACTGGAACGCCAGCGTCACCTGCTCGCGCGGCTTGCGGAGCCGTCCAGGTTCCCGCATTCCGCTGAAGCGGTGGAACGCATCGAGACCCACATCTCCACCCTGCTGCTGGCGGGCGAGCACGCCTACAAGATCAAGAAGCCGCTGGATCTCGGCTTCCTCGACTTCTCCACTCTGGAATCCCGCCGGCGTTGCTGTGAAGCGGAGCTCGAGATCAACCGCGCCCTCGCGCCAGGCATCTATCTCGATGTCGCAACCATCCGGGGTACGCCGGACGACCCGAACATCGGGGGCGAGGGGCCGGTACTGGAATACGCGGTCCACATGCGCCGCTTCGACCGCGACCAGGAACTGGACCGTCTTCTCGACAGTGGACGGCTGCCGGTGTCTGCGATGGACGAACTGGGTGCGAAGGTCGCCGCCTTCCACGAGCAGGCGGACCGCGCCCCGGCGGATTCGGAATACGGAACGCCCCAGGCGGTCCTGGCACCGATGCTGGCCAACTTCGAGGCGCTCGAGCCGGCGGCCGACGCGGCGCCGGGACGGTCCGGGCAGTTGCACGAACTCGAATCCTGGACGCGGCAGACATGCGCGCGTCTGGAGTCCCTGATCCGCTCCCGGCTCGCCAACGGGTTCGTACGCGCCTGCCATGGGGATATGCACCTGGGCAACATGGTGTATGTCCGGGACGATCAGGGCCGGAAGCGGCTCGCGATCTTCGACGGCATCGAGTTCAACGCGTCGCTGCGCTGGATCGACGTGGCCTCCGAACTCGCCTTCATGACCATGGACCTGCATGCCCGCGGCGCGCCGGCCCACGCGCACCGTGTGCTGAATGCCTATCTCGAATGGCGGGACGACCTCGAGGCGCTGTCGCTGCTTCCCTTCTACCAGGTCTACCGGGCGCTGGTCCGGGCGAAGGTCAACGCGATCCACGCCGCCGAGGCGGAGATCTCCGACGAGCAGCGCGCAGAGTGCGACGCCGAGGTGGAGCGCTACCTGAAGCTGGCCAGCCGCCTGCGGCTTCCGGGACAGCCCGGGCTGATCCTGATGCACGGCATCTCCGGCAGCGGCAAGACCTGGATCAGTACCGCCATCCTGGAGCGCCTCGGCGCGATCCGGCTGCGCAGTGACGTGGAGCGCAAGCGCATGATCGGCCTTGCGCCCGACGACCGTCCGACACCGGAACAGCAGGAAGCGATGTACTCCCCCGAGGGCATTGATGCGGTCTACCGGCACCTGCAGGGTCTCGCCGGGCGCCTGCTCGCCGGCGGTCACCTGGTGATCGTCGATGCCACCTTCATGAAGCGGGAGCAGCGCCGCCCGTTCCAGGACCTCGCCCGGGACCGCGACGCAGGATTCGCGATCGTCCACTGCTCTGCAGACATCGAGACCCTGCGCGAGCGGCTCGTCGAGCGCCGCAGGAGCTCCGGGGATGCCTCGGACGCGGACATCGAGGTCATGGAGCAGCAGCGCGCCGCGGTCGAGCCGCCCGGCGAGGATGAGCCGAGCCTGCACACGGGACCGGGGAACCCCCTGCGCTGGCCGGCACTCGAAGAGATGCTGGGACGCGGATCGCGGTCGGAGGGCGTCTCCGGATGACCATCACCGGCGCAGCGCCCATGAGCCGCCGCGATCCCGCGGCCCGTAACGACTGGCGGAATCGCCGGGAGGAGCGGCCGCCCCTGCGCAGCCCCTCCCGGGCCGCGGGGCCGCCGGCGGGCATTTCTCCTATCCGGAGGTGACTGGATGCGTCCCACTCTCGCGACGTTCGGCTTTCTGATGCTGCTGTCCGCGGGCATCGCGCATGCGGATGCCCTGCTGCGCTTCGCGGACAACACGGGTCAGAACTCGGAGATACTGGTCAAGGGCAACTACGCGCGCATGGACATCGCGGATGGCGATGGCGGCGCCGGGTTCATGCTCTTCAACGCGAACGACCGTTCGCTGTACATCGTTGACCGGACCAACCGGACCTATATGGCCTTCGACGAGCAGGTGGTCGATGCCCAGATGCAGGCGATGGAGGAGATGATCGCGGAGATGCGCACCGAGATCCAGCAACTTCCGGAGGATGCGCGTGCGGAACTGGAAACGCAGCTCGGCCTGGGCGTCGACCGTGCACCGGTCGAGGTCGAGATCCGGACGACCGGGCAAACCCGGCAGATCGGCGAGCTGCAATGCGAAGAAAAGGAGATCCGGGTCGACGGGCGGGTGCAGAGCGTCGCCTGTGTCACGGGCCCGGACGACCTCGGCCTGTCCCGGATCGATTTCCAGACGCTGAACGCCCTGACTGAGCGGCTGTTCGAGCTGTCGCGCAGGGCGCTGGATGCCGGAGGGCCGGTGGCCCGGGCGATGAGCGCGAATGTGCTTCCCGGACTGGACGGCGTGCCCCTGGAGGTCCGCCATGTCCGCGATGACCTGGTCACGCGCCTGACCGGCCTATCCACCGACACCCTGAGTCCCGAATTCTTCCGCATTCCCCGGACCTTCCAGGAACAGGAGCCGCTCTGAAGACCATGGCGGCGTCCGCGGTCCCGGGAACGCGGACAGCCTGCCTGGCCCCTGCGCCCGGTCCCGGACACCCCCACTCCATCCGACCACCCTGAGGACTCCGTGATGAACCTTCTGCGCTCAGCCATCCTGGCAACCCTCGCCCTGCTGCTCGCCCTGCCCGCCGCACAGGCAAAGGAACTCGTGCTCGACACCGACGATCGCCGGATCTACGCGATCGAGGGCGACTACGACTTTTACCGGGAGATGGTCGAATCCGCGATTACCGGCGAAGGCATGGTGATCAACGCGGTGGGCCGGATCGCCGATATGCTGGACCGTACCGGGGGGGACCTTGGCGCAGAGGAAAGCATCTACCTGCAGGGAGAGTCGCTGGAATTCTGCAGTGCGATCTACTCCCGCGGCATGATGGAGGCCGACCCTCACAGCATCGTGTTCTGTCCCTACGTGATCGCGGTCTACGAACTGACAACCGAACCGGGTACCGTCTACATCGGCTACCAGCGTGTCCCGATCGTGGGTGACGAGGAGACCCGCGCGGCGCTGCAGGATGTCGAGGAGCTGCTCGACCGCGTCGTCGATAACGCGACCGCGTTCTGAGGTCTTCGGCGGCCGGCCCGATCCCGCCGCGCCTCACCCCGGTGGCCTGGCATGCGCCGGCCGGAACGAGGCCACGCGCACCGGGTCCGTCTCGAGATACGGTCCGCCGATCAGATCCACGCAATACGGGATGGCCGGGAAGACCGCGTCCAGGCATTCGGCGATTGCCGAGGGCTTGCCGGGAAGGTTCACGATCAGCGCACCGCCCCTGATGCCGGCGGTCTGGCGCGACAGGATCGCGGTCGGTACGTGGCGGAGGGACACCGCCCGCATCTGTTCGCCGAAGCCCGGCAGCAGCTTGTCGCAGACTGCCTCGGTGGCCTCCGGGGTGACGTCGCGCGGCGCCGGCCCGGTGCCGCCGGTGGTCACGATCAGGCAGCAGTCCTCCGTGTCCGCGAGCAGCGCAAGTGTGGCCTCGACCTCGTGCAGTTCGTCCGGAATCACGCGCCGCAACGCCACCCATGAGGTGGTCAGAGCCGCATCCAGCCAGGCCTCGATGGCAGGGCCGCCCTCATCCCGGTACTCGCCGCGGCTGGCCCGGTCGGATACGGTCAGGATTCCGATGCGTGCGGGGTCGTGCATGTTCTTGCCTCGCTTTCAGGCGCCGGCGTGGAGTCGGTCCAGCGCCTCGTGCAGTTCCAGATACTCCCGCGTAACCTTGTGCCGAGGATCGAGATGAATCATCGGCTTCGACCGGCCGTGTGACTCGCGGATCCTCACCGAGGTCGAGAGATAGGGCCTCAGCACCGGGAGTCCCTCCCGATCCAGCTCCTCCACGATCCGGCGCGGCAACGAGGCGCGGGACTGGAACTGGTTCACGACGATCCCCTCGACCGACAGCGCGCGATTGTGGTCCAGGCGGATCTCCTGCACGTTCTGCATCAGCGTGTAGAGCGCCCGGCGCGAAAAATCGTCGCAGTCAAACGGGATCAGGCAGCGATCGCCGGCGATCAGCGCAGATCGCGTATAGAACCCGAGCGCGGGGGGAGTGTCGATCCAGATCCGTTCGTAGTCGCTGGAGAGCTGCTCGAGGGCCTCGCGCAGCTTATAGATCTTGTACCGGGACTCCAGCTTGCCCTGCAGGTCCTCGAGGTCGGGATGCGAGGGCATCAGATGCAGGTTGGGAAAGGGGGTCGCGGTGACGAATTCGCTGCTCTCCCGGGGATTGAGCTTGAAATTCAGGACCTGATCGAAGAAGTCCGCGAGCGTCGGGCCCGACCCGAGGTCGTCGGTCCCGAGCAGGTACTGGGTCGAATTGGCCTGCGGATCAAGATCGACGACAAGGGTTTTAAGGCCGTGATCGGCACTGATTGCTGCAAGATTCACCGTTATGGTGGATTTTCCGACACCACCCTTCTGGTTGAACACCACCCTGCGCATGGCCGCCCCCCGATGCCCCGCTGATCCGATTGTGCCAAAAACGCCTTCACGCTGCCCGTCTTCCGCGGCCTCGGATGGTGCATGCGGGACGTTCGGTAACGATGGCGCCCAGCCCGACACCGCGGAGCAAGGCAGGCAAGCGCAGGAATGGCCACCCTGTTGCCGGCTTGCCGACGCAGCGCCGGCGGGTCGGCCCGGCGAGCTGATACCGGACTTTCCGCGGTGCTCGATCCGGCAGCAATCCGGGGCGATCCGCGCTACGCTCTGTGCAGACCCATGGCCCCCGGGGCGCCGAGGATGTCCGACAACGATGCCACCCTCGTGATCCGGCTGGAGCAGCCGCGATGGCTGCACGACTGGACGCGACAGCCCGCGCCCGCCGCGGATGACCGTGAACGCCTCGCGGAGGTGCTCGGCCTGGCGCGGGAGCACGTGGAGCACGGGGGCGGCGGGCCGTTCGCGGCGGTCGTCTACCGCATCGACACCCGGGAGCGTCTGGGGGCCGCAGTGAACACCACCATCGCCAGCTGCTGTGCCGCGGCCCATGCCGAACTGCAGGCCCTGTCCCTGGCACAGCAGCGCATCGGCTGTCACAGCCTGGCTGCCCTGCCCTGCGTCCTGGTCAGTTCCAGCGCACCCTGCACCATGTGCCTGGGTGCAATCGCATGGAGCGGGGTGCAGCGGCTGGTGTTCTGCACTCCCCGTCAGGACGTCGAGGCCATCGGCTTCGACGAGGGACCCGCGACCCCCCGGTGGCGGCGGGAACTGCAGCGTCGGGGCATCGCCGTGCGCGGCCCGCTGCTGCGCCGGCAGGGACAGGCCATCCTGCAACGCTACGTGGAACGTGGCGGACCCATCTACAACGGCCCCCTGGCTACCGACCCCTCACCCCACAAGGCGGAACCGGCGTAGGGCCGGCCGGGCGCATCGGGCCACCATTCGGCCGAGGCGCCACCGCGGAAACCTCCCCTTCGTATCGGGGACAGATTTATTAATCTGCCCCCTGTCCTTCCTGTCCTTCCCTTCCGCGTCCTTTCCAGCAGGCGCGGGAGGCCTTCATGGTCTGGGGGTGGCGGAGCGCCATCACGGTTAGAATGGAGCCCTGATCCCGTCAGCCGGAGTGCAGCCATGGCCGTGATTCGCGAACAGGACCTCGTGCAGTCGATCGCGGACGCCTTCCAGTACATCAGCTACTTCCATCCCGTCGACTACGTCCGGGCCCTCGGCGCGGCCTGGGAGCGCGAGGAATCCCCCGCGGCCCGCGACGCGATCGCCCAGATCCTGACCAACTCCCGCCTCTGCGCCGAGGGACGCCGTCCGATCTGCCAGGACACGGGGATCGCGGTGGTCTTCCTGAAGGTGGGCATGGACGTCCGGTGGGACGCGGCGATGAGCCTGCAGGAGATGGTCGACGAGGGCGTGCGCCGCGCCTACCTGCACCCGGACAACAAGCTGCGCGCCTCGGTGCTGCTGGACCCGGCCGGCGCGCGTTGCAACAGCCGGGACAACACACCCGCGGTGGTGCACTACGAGATCGTTCCGGGCGACGGCGTGGAGGTGATCTGTGCCGCGAAGGGCGGCGGCTCCGAGAACAAGGCCCGCATGGCGATGCTGAACCCCTCCGACTCCATCGCCGACTGGGTGCTGCGCACCGTGCCAACGCTGGGTGCCGGCTGGTGCCCGCCCGGCATCCTGGGCCTCGGGATCGGCGGCACGCCGGAGAAGGCCGCACTGATGGCGAAGGAGGCGCTGATGGCGCCGGTGGACATCCAGGACGTCAGGCAAAAGGCCGCCGGCGGCGCGACGCTGACCCGCATCGAGGAACTGCGCCTGGAACTGATGGACAAGGTGAACGCCCTGGGCATCGGCGCCCAGGGGCTCGGCGGCCTCACCACCGTGCTGGACGTGAAGATCCTCGACTATCCCACCCACGCGGCCAGCCTGCCGGTGGCGTTGATCCCGAACTGCGCCGCCACCCGGCACCTGCACTTCCGTCTCGATGGCAGCGGGCCGGCACAGCTCGAGACGCCGCGGCTGGAGGACTGGCCGGCGGTGACCTGGCAGCCCGACAGCGAGGTCGCACGGCGCGTGGACCTCGACCGCCTCACCCGCGAGGAGGTCGCTTCCTGGAGTCCCGGGCAGGTCCTGCTGCTGAACGGACGGATGCTCACGGGACGCGACGCCGCGCACAAGCGGATCGAGGAGATGCTCCACCGGGGCGATCCCCTGCCGGTCGACTTCACCAACCGCGTGATCTACTACGTCGGACCGGTGGATCCGGTGCGCGACGAGGCCGTCGGCCCGGCTGGCCCGACCACGGCAACCCGCATGGACAAGTTCACCCGCATGATGCTGGAACAGACCGGACTGATCGCGATGGTCGGCAAGGGCGAACGCGGCCCCGCCGCGATCGACGCGATCCGGGAAAACGGCTCCGCCTATCTGATGGCGGTCGGCGGGGCCGCCTACCTGGTCGCGAAGGCGATACGCTCGGCGCGGGTGGTCGCCTTCGAAGACCTCGGTATGGAGGCGATCTACGAGTTCGAGGTCCGCGACATGCCGGTGACCGTCGCGGTGGACAGCCGGGGCACCAGCGTGCACGTCACCGGACCGCAGGAATGGCGGGCCCGCATCGGGCGCATCCCGGTCGCCCCCGCCTGAACCGTACGCGGGACCGGCCGATCTCGCCGAGACGGCCGCATCAGCCGCGGGGACGCATCCGCAGCAGCGGATGCGTGTCCAGCAGCCGCTCGACCCCTTCGCGCAGCCCGGCGCGCAATTCGCCTCCCTGCGCCACGTCCACACGCCGGGTGAAGAGGCCCGGGAAGTGCTCCTCGTCCTCGTCCAGATCCCAGTCCACCGCCCGCAGCAGCGCCTCCCCCTCGGCCGGAATCGTCTCCGGCAGGTCGCGCCCGGAAAGCAGGCCCCACAGTCCGGTCCAGCAGCGCGCAAGCACCAGCGGATGGTAGCCGCCGCCCCCGAGCACCAGAATCCGGGGTGTTCCATCCGGGTGAGCCGGGGCATCCGCGAGGATCCGCGCAACCACCTCCAGGAACAGCTGGGTGGAGATGCGGAACTTGCCCAGTGGATCCGGCGCCAGGATGTCGGTGCCGGCCTGCAGCACGATCGCGTCCGGACGCGACATCTCCAGAACCGCGGGCCAGACCCGGTCGAAGGCATAGCGGTACTCGTCGTCGTGGATCCCTCGCGGCAACGGCAGATTCACCGCATTGCCAAGCGGCCCCGTGTCGGCTACACCGCCGCCCTCGAAGGGATAGGCGTAGGCCGTGTCCATGTGCAGTGACAGGGTGGTCACCCGCGCATCGCGAACGAAGGCCGCCTCGACGCCGTCGCCGTGGTGGGCATCGAGGTCCACGTACAGCACCCGCAGCCCCTCCCGGCGCAGCCGGTTGATGGCGAGGACCGGATCGTTGATGTAGCAGAAGCCACGCGCCTCGTCCGCACGCGCGTGATGCATCCCGCCCGCCGGACTGAAGGCGATCCGGCCCTCCAGCAGCATCTCCGCGCCGAGGATACTCCCGTGGGCCGCGGTCGCGGGCGTGGTGAAGAAGCCGGGAAAGAAGGGATTCTCGAAATTGCCGATATTGTGCCGCTGGCGGTAGCGGTGTGCGACCTTGCCATCGACCTCGCACTGGCGCAGCGCCCCGACATACTCGCGCGTGTGGAACCGCTCCAGTTCCACCGAAGTGGCCGGCCGCGACACGCTGAATTCCTTCGCGGTCAGGGCGCCGTAGGCACGGATCAGGTCCAGCGTCAGCGAGACGCGCGGAATCCCCAGTGGGTGATTGCTGCCGTAGGAGTGCCGGCGGTAGCGCGCGGCGCCGATCAGCACCGCGCGAGGCGCGAGGGGCACGGGCCGGGTTTCGTTGCCGGCGTTCCTCATGGTGTCCTGACGCCCGGGCCGGCGGTGCGTTCAGTGGCGATCGTGGCCGGACACACGACTGCCGCGGTCACCGTGTTCTGCTGGAGTTCGGAGAGTTCGGGCGCTGCCATCATCATCAGGGGGCTAGGGGCGAGCCAAATGATCGCACGGTAGCGCACAAGATTCTGCATCCACATACGGACAGTCAGGCCGGCGCGACCGGGCAGGCCGCCCCCACCACCGGGGTCGGACCAGGCCAAGTCATTGTTAAACATCGGGTCAGGGGGGCGAGCATGTGCCAATTTTGCCCCTGGAGGGCCATTTCCGGTATCAGAAATGGCCTTGTAAGCGGATGAGCCGCGGTGCCAGAATCCCTGGAACCGACCCCTCTCCGGAGGCATCACGCGAGGGGCGAGGCCCCCGAATTCCGGTCCGGCGACGAAGCGACAGCCCGGCAGGACGCCTCTCTTCCGAGCCTTCGGACCGCGGTACCGGACCGGCAGGGTGATTCTTCATTGCGCCGGTCGGGGTAGCTTCCGGTTACGGAATCGGTCCGTGGCGGGCATGTGTTTGCAACACGAGAGACGAACGATGCAGAAATGGGTTTCGGTATTCTGGCCTTCCTTCATCATGTCCGCAGTGGCCACGGCGATCGTGTTCATGTTTCTGGACCCCGCACAGCTCGCACGCGGCGGAGGCCCGGCACTGACGAACATGGGCTATTACTCCGTGACCTTCCTCTTTCTCTGGGCAACCACCGCGGCGACCACGGCGATCTCGTATTTCTTCCAGCGTCCGCCGGAGAGCTTCAACCCCGATTGATGGCGCCGAACGCCTCGGGAGCGGATCGTCGCGCGGGCGGGCCCGCGGGGCATCGACCGGGCAGTCGCGGGGTGCGGCCCGCCCCAATGGAGAGCCGATGACGGAACCGACCATCCAACGTGGAACCCTGTGGTTCTGGCTGATCATCAGCATCGGCGCCGCCCTGGCGCTGGTGGGCCTCGGTCTCGGTCTCGAGGCCCGGGGGGCCGCCGTGCTCCGCGCGCCCACCGGCTCGCCGGCCGCGGGGGCCTTCGGCTTCGGCCTGTTCCTGTTCTGGGCCGCCTATGCCTATGCGCTCACCGCCGGACGCGCGTCCGGGGGCCGGGACTATCTGCTGGTCGCCCTGAACCTGGGCCTCCCGCTGCTGGTGATGACGCTCTGGCTGGAAGGGCTCTACCTGCTCGCCGTCGTTGCTGCGATCGTCTGGTCCAGCAGCCTGGCGGCCATGGGGATACGGCTGTTCCAGCGCGAGGCGATCGCGGGACTGATGCTGCTGCCGATCTTCGGCACCAGCCTGACCGCAATCGTGCTCTCGCTTGCGTTCTGGATGGTTCCGGAGGCCAATGCCGCGCTCCTCTGAAACCTGAGCGCCGGGGCGGCCGGCGCGGCCCCCTGCCACCCTTCCGGTCACACCAGATCGCGGGGAATCCGTACGTCCCAGTTGCGCGAGTACACCCGCCGATCCCCCTCGAAGGCATCCAGTTCCGCATGCAGCAGAAACTCGCGCGCGGTGGACTTCAGCACGGTTCGGGTCACGGTGTGCACCTGCCAGTCGCCGCGCCGGAGGCCGCGCTCCCACAGCGTCTCGCCACGTGCCGAGTTGTGGTCGTCGCTCCGGTAGCTGTACCACTCCAGCGCCTTGCGCTGTGCCTCCAGCCCGAGTTCCCGCAACCGCACCCTGCCCTGATCGTTGACCACCTCCAGCGTGGAACGGTCCAGCGCGAGGTCGCGGATCACGCGCCAGTTGTGGACCTGCCCGGTGATCTGATCGATCTGGGTCGAGGCCGGCCCGCCCTCGGGTTCCGGGAAGGCGATGCGGAGATCCTCGGCATCCCGCGGCGGACGTACGGGCAGCAGCAGCCGGCTGATGCCCGCGTGCACGCTCAGTCGGGCCGGCTCGGGCGCCGGCCAGGCCAGCGGCCAGTAGGACGTCGAGAGCGACAGGCGAATGCGATGTCCGGCCGGGAAGTGCTGGGCAATGTCGTTGAGCTTCACGCGCACCCGATAGCTGCGCCCGGGTTCCATCGGCTGCGGTGACTCCGAACCGTCCCGATGCGTGAGGTTGAGCAGGCCGTAGGTGACGCGTGTCGCCTTGTCATCGGGGGCAACGTCGGACAGCCGCGCTGCGACCATCGCCACCGGTCGATCCACGCTGAGGTCGAGTTCCACCACCCCCGCACCCAGTATCTCCAGCGGCTCCTCCAGCGGAACGGTGGTGAACACCATCGCGCCGCCGTCCTCCTCGCGCTGATCGTGGGGCAGATCCGGGGTCGCCGCGTAGGAGCACCACTTGCCGGCGAACAGGCCCACGCTCAACGGCGACAGCAGCGTCATCGTGCGTTCCGGAACCTCCGCGTCTTCCGTCTCCAGCGTGCCCGGGTAGGCGAGGGTCCAGCCCTGCTGCTGCACCTCCTTCGATGGCCAGTGCGGCTCGCCAACCCAGCGTCCCGGGCGTTCATCGTAGTAGGTGGTCGGTGGCACGCTGTCCTGCATCCAGGCCCGCAGCATCGGCTCGTCCATGATCCCCGTGTCCGTCCCCTTCAGCCAGCGGTCCCACCAGCGCAGGCACTCCTGCAGGAATCCGATCGCCGGTCCGGGCACGCCCTGGTGAGGATACTTGTGGCTCCAGGGACCGACCAGTCCCAGGCGCGGCACCTGAAGATTCGCGAGCAGCCGGAATACCGCGTTCGAATACCCGTCGGCCCAGCCGCTGACCGCCATCACCGGGCATTGGATCGCGGACCAGTCCTCGCAGATGGAGCCGTGTTTCCAGTAATCGTCCCGGCGCTGGTGGCGCAGCCACTGCTCGAGCCACAGACCGCTGCCCTCCAGGCGCTCGAACCACATGCGGCGCCATTGATCGCCGACCAGTCCGGGATCCGGCGGCAGGGAGTTGTAGGCAAACATCGTCGACGCCCACGAGAGGTTGTCGCCAAGAAGGCAGCCGCCCATGTGGTGGATGTCGTCGGCGTAGCGGTCGTCCGTGGAGCAGACGCTGACGACGGCCTTCAGCGCCGGGGGACGCATTGCGGCAATCTGCAACCCGTTGAAGCCGCCCCAGGAGATGCCGATCATCCCCACGTGGCCGGTGCACCACGGCTGGTCGCTGAGCCATTCGATCACCTCGATGCCGTCGTCCAGCTCCTGCTGCAGGTACTCATCCCTCAGCACCCCTTCGGAATCGCCGCTGCCGCGCAGATCGACACGCAGGCAGGCATAGCCATGGCCCGCGAAGTAGTGATGCATCAGGTCGTCGCGGGCGCGGGTGGACTCGCGCTTGCGATAGGGAATGTATTCGAGGATCGCCGGCACCGGCTCGTCGAGCGCGTCCTCCGGCCGCCAGAGGCGGGCCGCGAGGCGGGTTCCGTCGGACAGGGTGATCCACAGGTGCTCTTCGATCCGGACCTGTCGGGGAAATTCGTTGACAATCTTCATGCGGGTCTCCACTAGGCACCGCTCACGGGTTCATCCGCCTGCGCGAACGCCGGCGGAAACCGCGCCAGTGCCTGTTGATGCCTGGTCTAGAGGTCGACGTGATCGGTGGCGCCCACGAACAGCATTGTCACCTCGTCAGTGTAACGGCCTCGACAGCGCCATTGCGATGCGGTGCGTTCCCGCGAGGCGCGCCCTCGCGCGATCCGCCACCTGCGCCCGGGCCCGGGGCTGAAGTCTTCCAGCAGGGATTCTAGAGGATACGGGCACACGTCGCGCCGCTGCCCCGGGAATTCCCGCCGACGTTGACGCAATGCACAAGCTATTCAATACTCGATGGCAGATTCGAGCAACGCATATCGAAGCCACCGCTCAGGCCTTGCGCACGAAGGCGTGCGGTCCCGGGATCCGCCGACCGCCCGCCGGTCCTCAGGCAGGACCGCCGGAATCGCGGTCCGCCGTCCGCAACGCTCCGCCCGCACACAACTCTCACGCGATGGACATCCGACCATGACCGAAATCCAGGGCGATCCGCTGGCCCCGCCATCCATCGACCGCACGTCCACAACCGACGACCAGCGCATCGAGAACATCCTCCCGCTGCCGCCCCCGGCGCACCTGATCCAGTTCTTTCCGATCAAGGACACGCCGGCGGAGCGCTTCATTGCCGATACCCGCAGGAACGTCCGCGACATCCTGCACGGACAATCCGATCGCCTGCTGGTGGTGATCGGCCCCTGTTCCATCCACGACCCGGTCTCCGCGCTGGAATACGCATCCCGGCTGAAGGCGCAGCGGGACCGCCTCGCGGCCGATCTGGAGATCGTGATGCGGGTGTATTTCGAGAAGCCGCGCACCACCATCGGCTGGAAGGGGCTGATCAACGATCCCTATCTGAACGGCAGCTTCCGGATCAACGAGGGTCTGCGCATCGCCCGCGACCTGCTGGTGCGCATCAATCAGGCCGGGGTCCCGGCCGGCTGCGAGTTCCTGGACGTGATCTCGCCGCAGTACATCGGCGATCTGGTCTCCTGGGGAGCGATCGGGGCACGCACCACCGAGTCCCAGGTGCACCGGGAACTCGCTTCGGGGCTCTCCTCCGCCGTCGGCTTCAAGAACGGGACCGACGGCAACGTGAAGATCGCCGCCGCGGCGATCCTCGCGGCGCGGCAGCGGCACCACTTCCTCTCCGTGCACAAGTCGGGCCAGGTCGCGATCGTCGATACCCTCGGGAACCCCGACTGCCACATCATCCTGCGCGGCGGGATGAAGCCCAATTACGACCCCGCAAGCGTGGATGCCGCGTGCACGGACCTCGCGCGCTTCCATCTGCCGGACCGTCTGATGGTGGACCTCTCGCACGGAAACACGCCGGGGGGCTACCGCTACCAGCTGAAGTCCGGGGAGGCGGTGGCCGGACAGATCGCCTCCGGCGATCGGCGCATCTTCGGCGTCTCCGCCGAATCGCACCTGGTCGAGGGGCGCCAGGACCTGCAGACCGACCAGCCGCTGACCTACGGCCAGAGCATCACCGACCCCTGCATCGGCTGGGACGACACCGTGGCGCTACTCGAAGAGCTGGCCGAGGCGGTGCGGGCACGGCGGGTTGCTGGCGCGGCACCTGCCGGTTCGGAGGCGGCGGACAGCGCCTGATGTCGAGCTGGCGGCCCGGTCGTCCGGGCGGCCCGGCCCCGCTAACCGCCCGGGGGGAACCTCATTCGCCGGCCGCGCGCGGCAGCAACACCTGGAAGCGGGTGCCCTCGGCACCGCTGGAACAGAGGATCACGCCGTCCATCTCATCCACCAGGCGCTTGACGATACTCAGACCGAGGCCTGAATGCCCGTCGCCCTTGGTCGACTGCACTGGCGAGAAGAGCCTTGCCTGGACCTCGGGCGGAAGTCCCGGCCCATCGTCCTGGATGATGATCTCCGTATAACGGCGCCCGCCCAGGCTCACCGGATCACGAGTCGTTACCTTAATTTTACCATTTTCCCCAATGGCTTCGGTGGCATTCTTCAGAAGATTTGTGAGGATCTGCCGCAGGTGGTCGGGCGACTGTGCGAGCGGCGGATCCCCGGAGGCAAGCTCCACCTCCAGCTCGATGCCACGGGCACTGCAGACCGAGGCCGCGAAGATGTCGGTGATCTGTTGCACCTCCCGGTTCAGCGACACCGATGCCGCCTCCGCCTCGCGGGGGGCCTCGCGCATGCGCATCAGGATTCTCCCGACCCGCTCGATCTCGTCGCGTATCACGCCGATCTCGAGCTGTGCGTCGTGTTCCTCGCCGAGCTTCACGCGCAGCATCGCCAGGTAGTTCTGGATGATGCTCAGCGGATTGCCCGCCTCGTGCACCATCTCGCGGATGCGCCGTTCCAGCGCCTCCGTGTCCGGGCGTCCCAGCTCCTGCGCCGACCCGAGGGCGGCGGCAATCTCGCGCCCCATCGCCGCCACCAGGCTGCCGCGCTCCGCCAGCTGCGAGAGCTGCTCGCTGTTCAGACCGAGCACCAGCGCGCCGGGACGGCCGGTATCCGGCGGGAACGGCTGCACCCACATCGATTCCGCGCCGCAGGCGCCTAGGATCTGGCGGTCCACCACCGGGAGTTCCTCCCCGTCGGCCGCCGTGACCTGAACGGGACGCCCTTCCAGGACGGCATCGGCCACCACGCTGCGTCCACGCTCCAGCGGCAGCAGGAAGGCCGGTTCGGGATCCTCGTCGATCCAGGCCTTGAGGAACTCCGCGCCGTCATCAGCGAGAAACACCAGGCTGTGCTGCACGCCGAAGGTCAGCAGCAGCGCGCGCTGGACCGCCACGTGGCGATGCAGTGTCGCGATCCGGGAGAGTTCGCCCTGGAGCCGTGCCAACTGGTTCAGGCCCTCCAGGCGCTCGCCAAGGGACTGCCGCGCCTGCCGGTCCGAGGCGTCGTCCTCGGCCTCGATGTCGATCCCCAGGGAACGCGCGATACCGGTGACGTCGTCCGACACGCGTCCGCGCAGTTCCGCGGTCAGCCCCTCGTTCAGACCGAAGAGGGTATCTCCGGCAACCAGCGTGTCGTGGCCGATCGCACCGGGCCGGCCCATCGAGTAGCCGAGGTTCACGATCTTCACGAGGTGGTGCGCGTCCCGAATCCTGATCGCCGGCTCCAGGTGATAGCGCACCGCGTCGGCGATGAAGGGGCTCAGCCCCCACTGCTCCATCAGGTCCGCCGCCACCTCGCAGTGGGTGCTGCCGAAGACCTCGCGCTCGGTCCGGATCAGGGCCTGTTCGTCCCCGGCCTCCGTGAGCATCGCCCGATAGCGCTCCGGGTCCTCGCCCAGACGCACGAGCCGGCCGATATCGACCATCAGCCCGCTCAGGTAGGCCTCCTCCGGCCGGGGATAGCTGGTCAGCACCGCCAGCACCTGGCTCAGGCTGGCCGTGACCAGCGCGTTGCGCCACACCCGCTTCAGCAGGCGCGGACTCCGCCGACCGAAGCGCGAGAACAGCTGCCGCATCGAGGCGGTCATCACCAGGGTCTTCACCGCGTCCGTCCCGAGGTGCAGAACGGCCCGGTCCAGGGACTCCTGGCGCCGCCCGCGGTAATAGAAGCTCGAGTTGGCCACCGCGATGACGCGGGCGGTCATGGCGGCGTCCTGCAGGATGATCGCGCTCAGCTTCTGCAGGTCGGCCTGGTCCTCGTAGATCGCGTCGAGGATGCGTACGAGCACCTGGGGCAGGCTGGGCAGCGATTCACGCGCCTTGCGGGCCTCGGCCATGCCTAGCGCTCCAGACCCGCAGCAGCGCCCGGGCGCCCGGCGCCTGGCAGCGGTCTCTCAGCCATGGCCTCGCCCCCCGCCGCGCGCTTCGCAAGGTCCGTTTTCGGAAGGAAAACAGCCCCATGTACGCATTCCCCTGTTCACGGGGCGACTATACTGCCCCGCCGGCAGGCCCGCAAAAGGCGAGGCCCGGCCCGGGAGCGGGGTTCTCACAGTCTCCGGATCAGATCCAGCAGGGTTCCGTCATCGGGACTCATCTGCTGCAGTCTGTCCGCCAGTTCCCGCTGCGTCCCGAAACGCCCCGGATCATAGGCGTGCGTCCGGGCACTATCCTCCGGCCGGGCCCGCGGCAGGGTCGGCGGTCGCGCGCCGGTCTCCGCCGCGGTCCGGCCGAAATCCGGATGCGGCTCCGTAGCCACCGCGACGGCCGGCGCGCGAGCGTCGGCGTCCCCGGTGCTCGATTCAGGGGCACGCGCGGCCTCGGCAGGGATTTCCCTTTCGGCTTCGTGCGAGGCCCCGCCCCTCTCGGGTTCCGCGGCCGGCCCCGGTTCCGGATTCGCGTCCACATCGGCAGCCCCGAAGCGCTCGCGCAGCATCGCCAGCATCTGCGCATGCGCGTCGGGATCCCCCTCCAGGCGCTCGAGGAAACGCTGCAGGTCGATGGCCGGCCGCCCGAAGCGATCCCAGTACCGCGCATGCAGCCCCTCGATCCACTGCGCGAGCAGCCGGGCATCGTCCATCTCCTCGAGGAGCTGCCAGCACTCGCTGCGCAGGGCCGCGAGACGATCCGGGGGCGACACCGGTTCCGTCCGGGTGCTCCCGGGAGCGGGGGCCGGTTCCGTCGACCCGGGTTCGCCGGTCTCTTCCGTCGGCGGCAGCCGTCCGCCCGGCGGTGCCGGGATGCCGGCGGGCTCCAGGAAGCGCCGGAACCAGAACCGGCTGAAGCCCTCCGCGTCCTGCCCGCTCGGTGCGCCCTCCTCCAGTGCCTCGGCGAGACGCTGGAAGGGACGGGCCGACGGGTCCGTTTCCGGGAACAGCGCGACCGGATGCTGCAGGGACACCGCCGTGCGCAGGCTCTCGTCCCGCTGCACGAAACCCAGAAAGCTGACGTCCGCCTCGAGGTACTTGCCGACTGCGCCGTGGAAGCGCTGGAAGACGCTGTGCGCCTCGTTGAAGCTGGCGGCCATGTTCACGACCACCTCACAGTCGACCGGGTGCCTGCGCAGGGCCAGCTTGAGCAGGGAAAAGGCGTCCGTCAGGGCGGTGGGTTCGGGGGTGATCACGAGGAGGACCTGGTGCGCCGCGCTGACGAAGTCGAGCGTCGTCTCGCTGATGCCCGCGGCGGTATCCAGCAACAGGTAGTCGAAATCGCCCTCGATGCGGCTCAGCTCAGTGACCAGGCGTTGCTGCCGCTCCGGGTCCAGGTTCACGCACTCGCTGATGCCGTTGGCGCCCGGAATGACCTTCAGACCGTGCGCGGCCTCGAGCAGGATGTCCTCGATCGGGCACTCGCCCGCCAGCACGTGCTCCAGGCTCCTGCCCGGACGCAGGCCGAGCAGGATGTTCACGTTGGCGAGGCCGGTGTCGGCATCGAGGATGCACACCCGGCGCCCGTAGCGCGCGAGCGTCAGACCCAGATTCACCGCGATACTGGACTTGCCGACGCCACCCTTGCCGCTGGTGATCGCAATGATGCGTGGCCCGTGCTGCGCCGGAGACGGCGCCTCCGAGTCCGGTGCCGATATCGCGGCCGCGTGCCTGGGGAACTGTTCTGCCTGCATGTCGATCGCCTTTCGCCGGACGCAACATCGCGTCCCGATGCCCTCCTGGGGAACCGCTTGCGGTCCAATATACCCCTCGTGTACTCCAGCATTCCTCGGAAGGCAAGGAAAACGGGCCGGCCGGAGATCGTGCGGCATGGGCGCGAGGAGCGCCCGATGCTCAGGAGTCCGGCTTGGCGGACGCCCCGGCTGCGTGGGACAACGGACCGGACGCCCTGACGCGGTGGACCAGCTGCAGGGCCGCATCCGGATCGACGAAGTTCACGCCGACCAGGTACTGCTGCTGGGAGAGCCGGCGGATGTGCCGCACGCGCCCCTCGAGCCGGATACCGGCCTCGGCGTCCTCTCCGGGGACCTGGAGCTGCACGCCGATCACCGGCGTGTGCGGCCCGAGAACGGTACCGCCAGGCGCGAGCCCGACCGCCGTCAGGTGATCGACCACCATGCCGATTCCCCGTCCCGAGATCTCCGAACTGCGCGCAAAGAAGCGCTCGCCACGCGGACCGCGGACCTCCACGGGCCAGCGGAATGGAAATCGGGGCATGAGTCGGCGTTCAGTCATCTATTCAGAAGTTTAGCCCAACTTCACAGAAATGCTATCCAGTCCGGGACAGATAATGCACGGATATCACCCCGGCAGCGCCGACCGGGGACCCCAGGCGGGCCGATCACGTCGATGACGGGGTTTGCGGCGAGCCCGCCGCGGATGCCGTTCGCCCCACACGCACCATGTCGCCTTCGGCCATCACGGTGATCGCCGCTTCCAGGTCCACCGCGTCGGGATTGTCCTCGCTCTGCGCCAGCAGGGCCACCAGCAGCTCCGGCTGCTCGATAATGCGTGCCCGGCCATCGCGATCCTGCAGATAGGCGGCCCAGGGCACGAAATGGGTCGTCGGAAAGTTCTCGCCGGGCTGCGGCGAGATATCGATGTTCAGGCCCGACACATACAGCAGCCGCTTGCCCCGGAAGCTGGGGGCCTGGGCCGCGGTACGAAAGGCCCGGTCGAACTCCACCTGGGTATTGATCTGAGCGGCCGTCAACAGCGGATGCGGCGAGGTCACGATCCAGGGCATCGCGCTGATCAGGCCCAGCTCCTGCTGATCCCGCCCCTCGGGTGTCTCGTCGAGATCCCTTTGAAAGTAGAACATCTTCGGCTCGAGATGCGTCCCGATCGGGAGGCGCTCGCCCTCCCGCAGGCGCAGATCCGGCAACTGGCGCTGCAGCGCCGCGCTGGCGGGAAAGCTCTTCGAGGTGCTGTAGGCGCGCACCGGCATGAACGCTCCGTTCGGATCCGGTTCCGCCATGCTGGCCAGATTCAGGAACAGTCCCTCGCGCCGGTTGCCGCGCAGCAGGCCGTTGTCGATGCACACACACAGTGAGCCGCCACAGGACTCGAGCAGCACGCCGCCCTGAGCGAACTCGTACTCGCGCTGGTAGGGCGCGATCACGCCGGCAATCTTTCCGCAGCTGGTGGAGTGTCCCGCATGCTGCGCGTGGATCCGGCGGTACTGCCCGAACGCCGCGGTCTCCGGGTCGTAGCCGACGTGACTGGCCTGGACGATGACCAGATCCTGCCCATGCTCCGCGAACGGGCCATGGCGCTGGGTGGCGACGATCGCACCCCCCCGGCCGTGGTTGAAGGGGAAGGTGCCGAAGTGCTTGGCGATCAGGATGGTCGGATAGCCCTGGCTCTCGTCCGAGCAGAAGGCCCGCGATGGCAGGATCCGTCCCCGCTCGAAGCCGAGACTGCGGCAGTAGTTGTAAAGGCGCGGAACGAAGCTGCTGTAGCGCAGCATCGAATCTTCCAGGTGGAAGCCGCGTAGCAGTTCTTCGATGTTGCTGGGGGAGGTAAACATCGTGTGCGGGTCACCTGACTGAGGAATCACCACCGCGATCGGTCGCACGGTTGCCTGCGCTGGTCGAGGGGTGACGGGGAATGCGCATCCTAGCGCCGGCGATGCCGGGACGAAAGCCGCTGATCGCAGGGACGTGGCCGCTCCTGTTGCCCGCCGGGATCGTCAGGGCGGCGCCTCGTGTGGGACCCGGTCCCCGGTCGCTCGCCTGCGCCCGAGGTACTGATGCAGGAAGGCCAGGCCCAGCAGGGACAGGCCGAGCCCCATGAACGACACTGCACGCAGCAGTCCGGTCAGTCCCGCCATGTCGACGAAGAAGATCTTCAGGATCACCAGCAGCAGCAGCGCCAGACCGCCACGATACAGGGCCGAACGGCCGCGCAGGATCCCGAGCACCATCGTGCCCACGGCCATCAGCAGCCAGACCGCGGAGTAGCTGTAGAGCTCGCCAGCACGGACGGGGGCCGCAAGATCCATCTGGCCGTGCCACAGGTGCCGGATCTCGAGGCTGACGAACAGCCACAGGCCGATGCCCGCCAGCAACGCGAAGAACGGGCGCAGGTCCGGTTCATAGTAGCGGCTGGCCAGGGCCCAGAGCAGCACGGGCAGGCCGTAGGCGAGCAGCAGCAGGTTCAGGATCGGGGTATGCGCGATCACGGCGGCGCTCGCCGCGTCCCAGAGGGGGTTCATCACCGTGACCAGCGCCAGGTAGTTTCCCACCGCGAGCAGCATCAGGATCTGGGCGAGTACCCGGTGCAGTTCCGGCAGCTCACTGCCAAGGCGGCTACGCCAGAAGTACAGCAGTGCGAACGATGCCCACAGCGGGGTATTCAGCGCCGCCTCGGTGAAGCCGTAGGCGGGCGCAAAGACATTGCCATCGTGGAGCTGGAACCGGACCAGCACGTGCAGGAGCAGCAGCAGCAGATGCACCGCGCCAACCTGCAGCCACGGCCTCAACCCCTCCTGCGCCGGCACCAGCCGGCTCGCAAGCCAGACCACCAGCAGGCTGCCGCCGTAGGTCGCAAGCGTCCACGATGTGGCCGGGCCGTACTCCAGCAGCCACGGGTTCAGCGTCAGCCGCACCACGACCACCATCAGCACGAGCTTCACCAGCCAGCCCAGCTGCGGCACCGCGAAGCGCTGAACCAGCCAGGTCAGCGAGAGCACCTGAACGGCCAGCGCGAGGGTCAGCGTCACCTGTTCGAGGCCGATCACCACCGCCAGGGAATAGGCCAGGTGGGCCGACGCGATCTGCCAGAACGCGACGGCGTCCGCCTGCCCGGCGCGCAGCCGCGCAGCCGCGAACCCGCCCAGCGCCAGACCCACCGCCAGGCTCGCCGCGCTGAGCATCCATTCCTGCAGGGCGTCGGGGGCCAGCACGTAGGCCAGCGCCAGCACGAGCGGAGGCGCCATGAAGGCAAGCGATGCGGCCAGTGCCGAGTCGCGCCGGGCATGCAGATGCCAGGCGCCACCCGCGCTGAACAGCAGACCCAGCAGGGCCAGCGAGACCAGTGCAACGCGCAGGTCCTCCGCCGCCACCGGGCGCAGGGAGCCCAGCCACGGACCGAAGGGCTGCCAGGTGACCGCACTCGCGACCAAACCCGCCGCCGTCGCGATCAGGGCGACCCACGGGAATGCCCGAAGCGCTTCGTTGTATCGGCTGGCGATCAGAATCAGCGCCGGCAACGGCAGCCATACCAGCGGACCCAGCGACCACAGCGGATCCAGTGAGATCGCGTAGGCCTGTGCCACGATCAGCATCAGCAGTGCCTTGAGCAACTGCGCCTGAGCCGAGCCGTCGCCGCGCAGCCAGTCGCGCCAGCCGACCGGAGGCGTGGCATCGGCGACGGGTCGGTTCAGGCGATAGTTGCCCGACCGCAGCGCCAGCATGCCCCAGGCGAGAATCGCGAGATACAGGCCGAGCCACGGCTCGGTCTGCGCACCCGCCTCCAGCGCGATCCACCACCAGAAGAGCGCACCCGCCACGGTGCCCCACCACAGCCAGGGGCGGTAGACGTAACGCATCAGCAGGAAGGCGGCCAGGGCGACGGTCAGGCTGTAGGCGAGGACCGTGGCGAGCTGATCGGCCGCGCCGCCAAGCAGCGCGGGAACCGCGTAGGCACCGAGTATGCCCAGGATCGCGAGGACGGGTCCGTGCCGCAGTGCCAGCAGCATCGTGCCCAGCGATATCAGTGCCAGGAGCAGGAAGATCACCGCCGCAGGCCAGAGCTGGTAGAGATGCAGGGCCGCGAGCACCGCAGCATACAGGGTCAGGCTGGCGCCCCCGGCAAGCGCGGCAACCGCGTCGTAGTGCCGTTGCGTGCGCCGGCGCAGCCACTCCGCAAGCGCGTGCAGGACCACGCCGGTCACGATCCCCAGCAGCACGCGCGCGGCCGGCCCAAGCCAGCCCTGTTCGATCGAATGGCGCACCAGGAAGATCCCGGCAAGGCCGATCGAAAGCCCTCCCAGCCACACCATCCAGTGATCCCGGATTCCCGCCAAGACCTGACCGGCGGCGTGGCGGGCGGGTCCGGACCATCCCCTGCGCGAGGCCCTGGGGGCGGATGATGCCGCTGCCGCCGCGTCTGCGGCGGTGGCTCCGTCCGATTGCCGGGGAGCCTGCCCCCCGGGCGCAGGCGCGGGTGCAGCCCTGGTCCCGGAGGCCTCCGAGTCCCCGCCGCCCGCGGGCCGCAGCCGATCGATTTCCGCCTCCAGCCGGGCCAGCCGCGCCGCGACCTCCCGCAGGCGCAGGGCGCTCACCCAGCCGAGCGCGGCCCCGAGCAACGCGCCGAACAGAAGCACCGCCATCAGCAGCCCGCCCAGAACACCCATCCACGCCGCTCCCGAGATCCCTGCCGTGTGCAGTCGTTCCAGCCTAGCCCAGAACGCATCCTTGCGGCAGGGGCAACCGTCGCCGGCCATTGGCCCGGGAGCCGCCCGGCGCGGCCGCCCGGCTCATCTGTCGTCGGCGGCACCCAGTACCGTCGCCAGGACCCTGCGCCCCTTGCTGCGCGCCTGCAGCCACCGCCGCACCTCGGCCCAGTCGACCCGGTTGCCCGCGAGCTCGGGAACGGCAACGGCGAGGTAATCCCCGCGTGCGTTCACCACCACCCGCTGGCGGAGGCCGACCGACCCCGCGTCGAGGGCCAGGTGCGACCACTCGATGCGCTGACCGCGGCGCGCGGCCTCGCGCAGGGCCGCCGCCAGCGCGTGGAGATCGGTCGCCAGCGCCCTGCAGGTCGCCTCCCGCTCGCCGCGCGAGGCGAGGTCCGGGAACTCGCAGCGCAGCCCGTCCACGCTCTCCCAGCCCGGTGGGCGTCCCTGTGACAGGACCCAGCCACCCTGCACCGCCGCCGGCTGCCGCACACCCTCCCTGCCCGCTGTCGGGCACTCGTGACGCCCGCAGAACTCCGCCGCGATCTCTCTCTCCAGCCGGTTCTCCAGGCTGACCCGTGGCCAGGCGATCCACGACGGCCGACCGTCGATCAGCAGCAGGATCCGGTCGTGACGGTCGGCGTGCAGCTCGACCTCGCGGGCGCCGTAGAGCGCAGCGCGCGCGACCCGGAGCTCCGAGAGGACCGGTGCAACGGACCGTTGCCAGCGCTCCAGCTTGCGCCGATCCCCGGCGTCCCGGGCTCCCGCACGCAGGGCCTCGTCCAGTTCGGACTCGTACGCGGAGACCAGGGCCTCCACGATCAGCACCGCGAGATCCAGCCGCGCCGCTTCGGAGGCCCCCCCGGCGCCGGCGATCACCCGCGCCAGCGGCGACGGCTCGGCGTAGAGTTGCCGCGGGGCCGCGTCCGGCCCCTCCCCGGCAGCGGCCAGCGAGAATGCCAGCACGCATGCGGACATCCACCATCGCGTCTTTCCGGCCCACGTCATTGCCATCGAATGCTCCTCGCATCCCGCATGCTTCACCGTTCGACCGCCCTTCGCAAGGGGTCGCGACGGGCAGAGCGCCCGGGTGTATCGCGCAACCGCAGGTCCCCCGCCCGGGGGGCGGGCAGTATCCCGGGGAAACTTCGCCCCGGGACGCGTGTCTTCCGCTGTGAACCCGTGTAGAGTCCGTGGTGCGTCCGGCACCCTGCCAGCATCAACCGCAAACCCGGTACGGACGCTTGAACAGCATCCCGGAAGGCCGCTACCGTCCACAGTGATATTCCGCGAAGAGGCATCGCCCATGCGCTTCATGCTCCGATCCAAGTCGACCACCCGCAATCCGCAGTTCGACCTCGGTCTGCTGATGCTGGCGACGGGTCTGGTGATCACCCTGCAGAACCCGGCCGCCGTGGACTCCGCCTCGCGGCTGCTCAGCGCGACCGACCTCCCCTCGCCCGCGCACGTCCTCGAATGGCGGCCGGACAGCCCACCGCCGTGGCTCGACGGTGACCAGACGGTCTCGGAAGAGGTGGAAGAGATTCCGGTGCTGACCACCACGAGTCGCGAATCCGAGCCGGCCGTGGACCCGCGCGAGCGCCCGCAGCGCTGACCGCAAGCCATCCGGTTCGCAGCAGGTCACGGGGGCGTCAAACGGCGCCCCCGTCTTCGTTTTGCGGGACCAACGCGTCGCCGCGGGCATGCACGGCGTCTGCATGACGCACTACCGAACCTTCCGCACGGTCCACTAGACTGTGGTGATGTCACCGACCACGACAACGGCCCTGCTCCTGATGCTCCTTGCAGTGCTCCCCGTCTGCTCAGCGGGTCAGGCGGTCGTGGTGCCCGGACATACCGAGGCAGGCATCGCCTCCTACTATCACGACCGTTTTCACGGTCGGATGACCGCAAGCGGCGAGCGGTTCGACCAGGGAGCCCTGACCGCCGCGCACCGGACGCTGCCCTTCGGAACCACCGTGCGCGTCACGCGGAAGGACAACGGGACGAGCGTGGTGGTCCGCATCAACGACCGCGGGCCGTTCCGGACGGAGCGGATCATCGACCTGTCGCGCACGGCCGCCGGCAGGCTTGGCATGCTCGACAGCGGTCTCGTCCAGGTAAGCGTCGAGGTCATCCGTCTTCCGGCCGCAAGGGACTGAACGCAAGCCCGCGTCAGCGACCGGTGCCGGTCAGGGCACGACGTTCGACATCTGTCCCATGCTGTGCCGGATGTGCACCAGCTTGCCGTTCACCTCGCGGAACGCGTGCGTCATGTTCTCGACGTCCCCGTCCATTTCCGCCACGTGCTCGCTCATCTGCTGCGTGCGCCCCCGAATACCGCCGAGGTCCCGCTCGATATCCTGCATGCCGGCGCTGATGGACATCATCTGGTCCACGACGATCGGCAGCCTGCCGGCGCTCTCCCCGATACTGTCGAAGTGCAGCTGCATCCCCGACATGCGATCCCCCATCTGCTCGAGATGCACCACGCCCCGATCCATGTTGCGCACCAGAAGCCCGATCTCGTGGGCGAGCTCGCCCACGAAATACAGGTTCACCAGGGCGACCACGGCCAGTGCTGCCACCATCGTCTGCATGAACCGCTGAGTGCGGCGTACATGCGCGGCGTCCTCCAGCTGATTCTGGCGGATGTCGTCCTCGACCTGGCCGAGGCGGCGGACGATCCTCTCCAGGCTCTTCGCGGATCCGGTCATCAGCGCTACCAGAAGGGATTGAGCTGGTTGAACAGGCGCATCGGTTGGGACATGTGCTGTACGTCGTTGGCGAGAAGCCCCATGTTGCCGTCCACTGCCTGAAAGGACTGACGCATGTCGCCGACATGGGCCGACAGTTGCTCGACGTCCCGGTCCAGCGCCGCCATGTGCCCGTTGACCTCGATCATGTCTTCCGAAATCGTCTCGACGCTGCCGTTGATGTCATCCATCCGGAGCACGATCCCGGACATGCCCTGCATGTTCGTGTCGAGGCGGGACACGGTCGCCAGCATCCGGTTCATGTCCTGATTGATCTCGCCCACGTGGTCGTTCAGGACCGAGATCACCCGGTTCATGTTGTTCATCTGGGCCGAGATCACGATCACGAGGAAGAACAGCGCCCCCAGCACCAGCGCCAGGCCGAGGAAGGTCACCCGGTAGAGGAAATTCAGGCGTTGTGCCAGCGCGGCCGAGCCCTGGACATGCAGGGCGTGGATGTGGTCGAAGCGCTCGAGCGCCGTCTCGACCATCTTGTCCTGGTCGAAATAACTCATGCCTTTTTATCCTCCGACATTGCACGGATGCGCTCGACCTGCCAGGCGACCGCGGCATCGCCCGGGTACTGCTCGTGCAGGGCATAGAAGTGGTCCAGCGCCGCGTCCAGGTCCCGTTCGTTCACCCGCAGCGCGAGCGCGGCCTCGTAGCGTGCGATGTAGTCCCGGCGCTGGGCCAGACCGGGATCCGCGCCGTGGCCGCACAGCTCATAGACATCGAAGACGCCCTCCTGGTCGAACTCCTCGACGCGGTCCACCCACCGCCACACGAAGTCGCCCGCGGTCTGCTGGCGGATGGGCTCGCTCGCCAGTATCGTGGTGCCGTAGCGGCTGTTCAGGTTGCCCAGCCACTGGTTCACCGAGACCGCCCCGCCGACCACCGAGTAGAACATCCGGTCCTCGGAGCCGAAGTTGCCCACCATGCAGACATCCCGGTGCAGGCCGATGCGCACGGCCATCGCCGGATGGTTCTCCCAGCGCAGCGCCTGGCTGAGCTGCTGGATCGCGGCCTGGCACTCCAGTGCAGCCGTGCAGGCGTGATAGGTGTCGTTCTCGGCCGCATCCGGAGCCCCCCAGAATGCGATCACCCGATCGTCGATGAACTTGTCGATGGAACCGTCATTGCGATGCACCGCTTCGAAGACCTCGCGCTGGTAGCGCGTCAGGTACTCCGCCTGCTCTTGCGCCTCCATCTGCGCACCGACGCTGTTGAAGTGGTTGATCCCCGTGTTCAGCAGCACCAGCGGGCGGGACTCCGCACCGAGCGTGGCCTCGTGCTTCTCGGACAGCAGCCGTCGCAGCAGCGAGGTCGGCACATACCGGTTGAAGGCCATCAGACTGGAGGCCATCTGACGCAGCGAGCGATCCAGGGCCCTGAACTCGTTGAAATCTGCCTGGACGGGCTTCAGTTCGCCGAAGCGCAGTTGCTCGAGGAGGCGGGCGTTGTCCACCATCTGGCGCAGCGGGCGGGTCAGCTGCCCCGCGGTCACGAAGATCACGTAGGCCGCGACGATCATCATGATCAGGGCCAGCGTCACGGAGGTGTGGAGACCACGATTCACGCCGGCCAGTACCACGTGATCCGAGACCATCAGGAACAGGTGCCAGTTGTGGTCCAGATGCCCGGTCAGCGGCTTCTTCTGCACGAAGTACCGCCCCGGCTCCAGATCGAGCAGCGTGACCTCGGAGCTGCCGTCGGCCCCTGCCTGCTCGCCCAGGCGCATCCAGGCCTCGCCGATCCATTGCTGGCGCAGGTCCGCGACCTTCAGCAGCCCGTCGGAATCCCGTCCGGCCTGCCCCGGTGCAGGCCCGAGGGGGTGGGCGATCACCTCGTCCGCATCCGAGATGATCAGCAGCACCGATTCGTCACCGAGCATGCCGGCGCGCAGCAGGGAATCCAGCCTGGCCAGCGGCACCTCGATACCGACAATCCCGGTCAGCGTGCCATCCGCATCGTGCACCGGCCGGGAGACCGTGATGCCG
This sequence comes from Thioalkalivibrio sp., assembly GCF_041690275.1. Lineage (NCBI taxonomy): Bacteria > Pseudomonadati > Pseudomonadota > Gammaproteobacteria > Chromatiales > Ectothiorhodospiraceae > Thioalkalivibrio > Thioalkalivibrio sp. The sequence continues at coordinate 8,360 of NZ_JAWLHP010000001.1, read as the reverse complement.
GGCTCACCGGTGAGACTCAGCGCATGCACAGAGCTGAACCGTGTGTCCTCCGGCACCGTGCCCTCGGCAAGCCGTTGGGCCTCGCGCGGGTACTCCGTACCCGGCTTCTTCAGGCGCGTCATCACGCCGAAGTCCGCATCCCGGTAGACCCATTCCTCGCGCGCCTCCCCGTCCCCTGGGGGCACGAAACGGGTGGCAGGGTTGGGCAGGCTCCGCGCCTCCAGCAGCAGGCCGTCAACGCCGGCCAGGAAGCTCGACTGGTGCAGCGGTGACTGCCGGGTCAGCTCCCACAGGCTCCGCAGCACGTCGTCGCGCTGTTCCACCGGATCCAGCCCCGTGAGCGCCGTGGCCAGGAGCGCCAGGCGATCGCCGGTCTCCGTGTAACGTTCCGTGAAACGCTCGCGGGTCTTCTCCAGCGCACCGTCGATCACCTGCGTACCGACATCCACCACGCCGGAGCGCGCCTGGTTGTAACCGGTGGCCGCAACCAGGGTCACGGTGATGATCATCATCGTGATGAACAGCACCTGTACGACAGTGCTGAATCCCAGACGCATCTTTTTCAGACTCCCGACAATCGGCGGCGTGGTTCAGTGGACCGGGGCGGTCGCCTATCCCCGGTACCGCAGGGGCTGCAGACGGTCCGCAGCTTGCACCAGAAGCCGGCCCCCGGCAATTCCACCCCCGGGATATCGGCGGTTTCGAAGCGGGGCCAGGCCGTTCCCCTTCACCCCCGGCCCCGGCGGAGGCACCGGCCCCGGCTCAGCCGGCATAGCGCTCGCCGAGCTTGAGCAGCAAGGTCCACCGCGGATCCCGCATCATCGCCTCGCGCTCGCTGCTGCGCACGCGCCGGACCGGGTAGGAGACCTCACCCTCCGCGCTTCGGCTCGCCAGCATCTCAAGCCGCTCGGCATTCGCCCCATAGCGTTCCACCAACTGCTGCCGCAGCTGCGCGTCCAGAGGCAGGTGGTACAACGTCACCAGCTGGGCGGCCAGCCGCTCCGCCATCCGTCCGAGATCCTGGCGCACCTCCTTGACCACGGCCGCCCCCAGACCCGCGCGCGCCTCTGCACTCATATCCGCCTGCAGCCCCCCAAGCCACGCCGCCGGGGACGCCTGGATCGCGCGCTGGACAGCCAGGTCGGTGAGGTCCAGGGAATCCTGCAGCAGCGTCAGCAGCTGCAGCCCCAGGCGCCGTATCTCGGCCCGGTCGAGCGGTTGGCCGGCGAAGTAGAGTCCGCGTTGATCGACCTGGAGCTCGAGATCGTCGACCAGATCGCACAGGCCCCGCGCGAAGGCGAGCTTCGCCTCGTCGCTGAACGCGATCACGCCTTCCTGGATTTGCAGCCTCCGCGCGGACAGCCGCCTGCGCCACCAGCGGGCGCCGGTTGGATAGATCTGGCGCTGGAGCATTTCCCAGTGCGCCATCGCGGCATCGAGGGCGCTGCCCGCCTCGAGCCACTGGTGGTACTCCTCGCGCAGCCGGCGCACGCCGGTCAGGATCCGCCCCAGACGCCGCGCCGCCCGGGTTCCGCGGGGCGGCCGATGCGCGATCAGCCGCTCCAGGGCGTCGATGACCTTCGGCGCCAGGACCAGCGGGTCGCTGCGGATGTCCGCGCGCTGAATCTGGCTTTCCGGCAACCCGACCATACTCAGGCCAAGCGCGCGCAACCGACCGTCCACGCGGGCCTGGGCAAGGCGGTAGCGGGCCCGGGTGGTCTCCACGGCATCCAGGGCGCGCGCCACGCCCCAGCGGCCCTTCCAGGTGAAATGCAGGTAACGGATCTCCCGTCCGCTGAGCAGCTCGAAGGCCAGCACGATCAGTTCCTGCACATCCGAGACGGGCAAGTCCGCCGGGTCATCCTCGTCCGCGGTGGCGAGCAGGCGCTGCAGAAAGCCCTCGCGACGCGGTATGCCGGCGTCCTGGCTCGGGGCGTTCCCCTGCAGCCGCTCCCGCAGCGCGTCGGCCAGTTCCGGCGCCTCCGCGTGCACCCGTTCCAGGGCCGCCAGCCGCGCCTCGGCCGACGCGTCCACGAGATCCCGAACCCGAGAGTGCAGGCCGAGCCGTCGGTACACCTCGATCTGCTGCGCCACCTGCGAGAGACCGACATCGCCGGAGAGTTCGCGCACCGCCATTGCCAGGGTCTCGGGCCCGAGATCGAGTTCCTGCAGCAGCACGCCCGCGGCCAGACGTCGCCGGCGTTCCGCGGGTTCCGCCGCGAGATCGGTATCCCGGATCGCGAAGAGGAGATCCGGTAACAGGTCGATCGTGCGGCGCAGCTTCTGTGCGGCCTCGTGCTCGCGCCGCTCGATCACCGCAACCGACGCGAGTTTGCTGGCCAGACCGATCAGGCCCAGAAACAACGTGAAGAACACGAAATAAACGACGTTGCGCGCGGGCGCGAACTCGCCGAAGCCAAGCCAGTAACCGCCCTGCATTGCGATGAAGGTGGCGGGACCGGCCACCCAGAGAATCTGCAGGGCGTTCAGCAGCCACGGGACGCGGCGCGCGCTCGCGCTGACCTCGGCGATCCGGCCGCGACCCTCGATCTCGATCCGCAGCCCGTTGCCGTCTTCGTCGCTTCGCCCCGTGCCCTCCCCCGAGCCTCGCATGCTCATCCGCCCCCATGGCCAGGGTCCGGTCTCGTGTCTGGCCCCGCACCGCCCCGATCGATCCTGCTGACCCCGGCGTACTGTATACCGAAATGCCGAGCGGTATACCGCTGCGCGGCACCGCCGCCCACGCCCGCGTGCCTCTCCACAATGATAGCGCTTCGGCGACCGTTCACGGAGTCGCGTCTGCACGCGGGCGCCCCCGGTCGCGCGTGACGCCCGGGGTCTGAACGGAAGGCCTCGATCCCTATCCGTCGGACGCCTGCGCACGGTCTCGCTGGGCGCGCCAGCGCTGGTACTGCGGCCAGTCGCGGTAGGCACCGCTGGCGACGTAATCGAGCCGCGCGAGAAAGGCGGCAAGCAGGTCCTGGCGTGTGGCGTCGGGCAGCTGTCCCGAGTGATCGATCAGCCAGGTGCTGTCCATGCGGACGGCCTCCTGCCCGTCCTCGGCGTAGAAGACAAGGCCGGGCCGATGGGCCAGATCCAGCTCGGCGGCCAGGGCTCCAGCGGTGCCGTGCCGGCCATCCGGGAGCACGACGATGCCGCCGTGGTCCGTGTTCAGTTGCAGGGCGTGGAAACCGGCCAGCTCCTCCTGCACGGACGGGTGCTCGAGAATCTGTTCGCGCAACCGCTGGCACTCCTCGCAACCGTCGCGTTCGAACAGCACCAGCGAGGGACGTGGGTTGGCCGTCCGCTGCGCGGCCAGGTCCGCCGGCGGCTGCTGGAAGCCACTGAGTTCGGCATCAGCCGCAGGCGGTGACGCCACCCTGCCCTCCTCGTCCTGCAGTCGGGCGGCATAGTCCCGCAGGGACTCGCCTTGCCAGGCCCCCGAGTCAAGATAGTCGAGGATCACGGTCATGCGCTCGGGATCGGCAAACCCGACGAAGCGCAGCATCCGCTCACCGGACGCGTCGACGAACAGCAGGGTCGGCGTGAAGGTCGCCCGCTCGTGCTCGGACAGCTCCCGGGCCCGGTGCATCTCGCCGTCGAGCCCGACCATCTCCACGTCGCTGAAGACATCGACCGCGATCACGTCGAACTGCCCCGAGAGGCGCCGCACGATCTCCGGATCCTGGAAGGTGCTGCGCGCCATTGCGACGCAGTGCAGGCAGGTCTCCGCGCTGAAGAAGAGCGCGATGCCCCGCTTCCCGCGCGCGACCGCATCGTCAAGATCGCCCGGCAGATCATAGAAGGTCGGTGTGAACCAGTCCGGATACTCCAGGCGCTCGCGCGCATCGGCGGAGGTGAGCAGGAGTGCGGCGAGGATCAGCGCCGCAAGCCCGAATACCGAGCAGAGGCGGCGACGGCGAATCTCGGCCGGCGAACGGCGCAAGGAAACGGCGGCATGCATGGCGGAACTCCGATTGGGGAGATTAAAAATACGACGTCCCCAGGGGCCGCGGCATTCCGGCACAATGGCGGTCCTGGCCGGCGGAACACGAAACTCCGGCGCCGGGACCTGTCGCCCAGCGGCCTGGCCTCCCGCGGTGCCGCAGCAGCCCCTGTGGGAGCGGCCTGTTGGAACGGCCTGTGGGAGCGGCCTCCGGCCGCGATCGGCCCTGAGACCGCCGCCTGTGGGAGCGGCCTCCGGCCGCGATCGGTCCTGAGACGGCCGCCTGTGGGAGCGGCCTCTGGCCGCGATCGGCCCTGAGACGGCCGCAATCGCGGCCACAGGCCGCTCCCACGGGGGCACACCCTCGCGGCGATCCGGCGCTCATCCCCAGCGGGGTCTTCGTAACCATCAAAAGAGGTGTCGCATGATCTGGGACCAGCGCTACGCGGGCGAAGAATACGTCTACGGAAGGCAGCCGAACGACTTCCTTGCCAACATGATCCGCTCGCTCGGCACCGGAGGCCGCGCGCTCTGCCTGGCGGAAGGCGAGGGGCGCAACGCGGTCTTCCTGGCCGAACAGGGCTACAGGGTGCACGCGGTGGACGCGTCCGCAGTGGGTCTCGCCAAGGCGGAACGTCTGGCGCGGGAGCGCGGGGTCGAGATCCGCACCGAGGTGGCGGACCTGGACGGCTATCGCATCGAGCCCGGCGCATGGGACCTGATCGTCTCCGTCTTCTGCCACCTGCCGGCGTCCGCGCGCAGGGCGCTGCACCGCGAGGTGGTCGCCGGGCTGCGCCCGGGCGGGCATTTCGTGCTCGAGGCGTACACGCCGGCACAGCTGGCGCTGGGTACTGGCGGTCCGCCCGATGCCGCGCTGATGATGACCCTGGAGACGCTGCGGGAAGAGCTGGCCGGCCTGCACCTCGAACGGGCGTGCGAGCTGGAGCGCGAGGTGCACGAGGGCCGGCTGCACAACGGGCGTGGCGCCGTGGTCCAGCTTCTCGCTCGCAAGCCCTGAGCGCGCCGGGGAACGCGAGGATCATTTGCCGGGGATCCTGCGCATGGTCGACTGGCGCGAACAGGCCGCCCGCTTTTCCCTGCCTACAGCTCAAGCACGGTGTCTCAGCCAGTCGATTGCGGGCCGCTGCCGGAGACTCCGCCTCTGCTCGGGTCGACGCGCTGCACCGTCGCAACATCGAGATGACCTTGGACGGGGTTGGGTCGTGAACGGCAACGGGCCCAGTCGGTCACAAGGAGTAGAGGGTGCTGCAGCGCCGGATGCGAACGTATCTCATCGGAGAACAGGCAACACCAAGGAGTCGACAATGACCGACAAAGTCGTGGACGTGACGATTCATCTCGACGAGTCCCTGGGGGCTGCGGATCGCGAGAAAATTCAGGACGAGCTGCGCGGTCTGCGGGGCGTGGTCGCCGCATCAAGCCAGGATGAGACCCCTCACCTGGTGGTGGTCGGATACGACCCGGATGCCATCGACGGCCGCGCGATCCTGGACACGGTCACCGACAGTGGCATCCAGGCCGAACTGGTCGGCATGTAGGCCAGTGCGCTCCCCAGACGCGAATCGTGGGGAGTCTTGGGGTCGGACCAACGCATCCCCCTGAATCCGAAGCCATCATGCGTGGTTCCGACTGGCGTTTTCGGGCTTGAAGGCCCATTTCAGACCCCGGAATCCTTCCTCCCGGGCGCAAGGTTGAAATCGGGGCAGTCATCGATCTCCGCCGACGGCGTTGACCGGGAAGGCCCATGCCCATCATCAGGACGGGACCGTCCTCGTGGAGATACCACCATGGCCATCGCAACCACACTGAAGTCCTTCCTGGACGAACACGGTGTCCAGTATGAAGTGGTCAAGCACCCCACCACCCCATCGGCCAACCGCAGCGCAGAGGCGGCTCACGTGCCGGGCGACCGGTTTGCAAAGGCTGTGGTACTGGAAAATCACGGTCGGCCCATGCTGGCTGCGCTGCCCGCCACACGCCGGCTGCAGCTCGGACGCCTGCACCATGAACTGGGGGAACATGTGGGTCTGGCCACCGAGGACGAAATGCGGGACCTCTTCCCCGACTGCGAGCGCGGTGCCGTTCCGGCGCTCGGAACCGCGTACGGCATCGAAATGCTGCTCGACGACAGCCTCGCCGACCAGGATGACATCTTCATCGAGGGTGGCGACCACCACTCGCTCGTGCACCTGAGCGGCGAGGCCTTCCGTTCCCTGCTTGGCGAGGTGCGCCACGGAGACTTCAGCACGCACGTGTGACTCACGGCGCGGTGGGGCCGCCTGCACTATCGCGCCAAGCCTGTCGAATCGCCGAAGGCTGGCCCGAATCATCAGCGAATGCGTCGCGTGACCCCGTCGCGCAGGCACCGCCTCCGGCGACTCCGCCCATCGGGGATCTGCGTCCCGCCCGGATGGACATCCCGCGCAAGGCGGGGGCTGAACCAACGGAAGCCGGAGACCGCGACCATGGACCAGCACACTCGCGCCGTAACCCTGATGGACAACTTTGCGACCCGCACCGGCGTCAAGGGCAGCGAGCCGCCGCGCCGCTATCTGTGGACCGATGCCTTTGCCGTCTGCAACCTTCTGGGGCTCCAGCGGACACTGGGAGAACCGCATCTTCTGGGGCTGGCGCTCAAGCTGGTCGAGCAGGTCCACGCGGTGCTGGGACGGCATCACCCGGATGACCCGCGCGTCGGCTGGCTCAGCGGGCTGGACGATGCAGAGCAGCGGCAGCACCCGACGCGCGCCGGCCTGCGCATCGGCAAGGAGCTCCCCGAACGCACGGGCAGCGAGCCCTTCGACGAACGGCTTGAATGGCAGAGCGAAGGACAGTACTTCCATTATCTGACCCGCTGGATGCACGCCCTCGAGCAGGTCGCCCGGGTCACGGGCGATCGTCGTTACCACCGCTGGGCGGTCGAACTGTGCGAGACCGCGCATCAGGCCTTCGTGTACCGCGACGAACGGGATGGGACGCCCCGCATGTGGTGGAAGATGAATGTCGAACTCGATCGTCCCCAGGTCACCTCGATGGGCCACCACGATCCGCTGGACGGCTGGATCACCGCCCTGCAGCTGCAGTGGTCCCCGCTTGGCGACGACCATGCCCGGCTGGCACCCCAGGCCGCTGATTTCCGCTCCATGTGCGTGGATCGGGGATGGGTGACCAGCGACCCGCTGGGCATCGGGGGTCTCCTGACGGATGCCTGGCGCCTGGAGCAGCTCGTGCCCGTGGCCAGCGAGATCGGACCGGAAGAGGTCGACCGCCTGCTGGACGACGGCCGTCAGGGACTGGAGGCGATCGTGCGACAAGGCCAGCTTGCGGGGCCGGCGAATCGCCGATTGCCATTTCGGGAGCTCGGACTGGGCATCGGGCTGCACGCGGTGGAGCGGATTCTCGACACCCGGGGGGCGGCAACCGCGTCGCCTGGCGTCCTCCGCGGCTTCTTATCCATGGCCGACTCCATCCAGGCCTTCTGGCTCCAACCCATCAATCAGCAGGCGGCGACCTGGCATGACCACCTCGACATCAACAGCGTGATGCTCGCCACCAGCCTGGCCCCCGAGGGATATCTGTCGCCGGCCGCGTGAGGGCACGCCGGCCGCCACGCCGCGGTCCCGGCGTCACTGGACGGAATGGCCTACAGTGCAGCCATGATCGGGCCGGTAAAGAATCCCCTGGGACCGGCGGGACCATCATCCCGCGGTCCCGGCATCCGTGCGTCTGCAACATGGATTGTCACGGTCCTGGCGTTTCTGGTCTTTGCGGTACTGGCATGGAGCGCCCGGCGGGAAGAGCCGATGCCCTTCGAACGACGGTGGCTCATGGTCCTTCGCGGCGCCGAAGGAGGCGCTGAGCCGCGCGGGCCCGACTGGCTGGGAGAGACGGTGCGGGATTTCACCGCGCTGGGCAGTTATGGCGTGCTCATCACGCTGGTGCTGGCGGCCATGGCCTTTCTCCTGCTGGCGCGCCGGCACCGCCAGGCCATAGTGCTCGCCGTGGCGCTCGGCAGCGGCATCCTGGTGAATCACCTGTTGAAACTGGCGTTGTCACGACCGCGTCCCGATGTCGTCGAGCACCTGACCAACGTCTATACCGCGAGCTTCCCGAGCGGGCATGCGCTAGCCTCCATGCTGGTCTATCTCATGCTCGCCAGGATGCTGGTGCGGGAACGCGCCGAGTGGAGCGTACACATCCTGGCCTATGGCTTGGCGGTCCTGCTCGCGGCGGTGGTGGGCACGAGCCGCATCTATCTGGGTGTGCACTGGCCGACCGACGTGATGGCCGGCTGGGCATTCGGCCTGGGCTGGGCGCTGCTGTTCTGGCAGCTTGATGCCCGGCTGCAACGGTCCGGGGCCGGGCAGCCCTGAAGCGCAGCCGGCAGCCGCCG